>NZ_JBQKLN010000004.1:0-139893 GCF_052116205.1 Prevotella sp. Sow4_E9_plate
GATTTCGGGTAATACACGGTCTGTTATAGAGCTGATAGTATCGGCTGATAGAGTTGTGTTGAACTCACGCTCAAAGTAGCTGCTGATGTCACGTGTGCTGGTGCCCATGGCGTACATCTCAATAATCTGGTCTGCCATGCCATTGGCAAGAATAGTCTCACGCTTCTTTACCGTCTCAGGTTGGAAAGTTCCGTCTCGGTCACGAGGAGTCTCTATAGTGACCTCACCATATTTTGTTTGAACCTTCTTACTCATCTTACCATTACGACGGTTGCCGGAAGAGCGTTCCTCTTCACTTAAATGAGCGTCCATCTCACCTTCGAGAGCTGAGTTGAGAATACGTTCTAACAATGGAGCTAATGCTCCGTCCTTGCCAAATAAGGCTTCACCACTACGCAACTGCTGAGCAGCTTTCTTGTAATCAATTTCTAAGTTGTCCATAATATAAAAACTGTGTTAAACTACTTTTATTGTAGCTTGACACAGTTTAGTTTACACTCTCCTTATTCTATACTGCTAAGATTATTCTTCATCATCCTTGTTGTCTGCCACAACCTGCGGACCTCTTACTTTGTCCTTCAGGCTCAGACCCTTCTTGATTTCGATGTTCACACCATCGCTCAATCCGGTGGTTACTTGCTTGCGCTCGTAGGTTTTCTTCTCGCCGCTGCCCTTTACGATATAAACAAAGGTGCTGTCGCCGCTGAACTCGATGGCACTCTCCGGAATGGTGAGAACCTTCAGAGCCTTGGATAATACTATCTCGGCGTTGGCGCTGTAGCCGGAACGGATCTTGCCGCCCTTTACTGAGCGGACGGCTGCCTTTACCTCAAACTGGTTGGCTCCATTGTTCTCTACAGCCTTTGGAGAAATGTACTCCAGGTCGGCATCAAACTTCAGGTCCTGCATCGCTCCGATGGTAATCTTCATCGGCATTCCTACTACCAGGTTGCCCACCTCGGTCTCATCGATGTTGCCACGGAAGATGAGGTCGTTCATGTTTGCCACACTGGCGATGGTGGTTCCGTCATTAAAGGTGTTGGCAAGAATCACGGAGTTACCCACCTTGACAGGAATATCGAGGATAATTCCCGAAATGGTAGAACGGATAAGGGTGGAAGAGGCGCTGGCGTTGCTCTTGGAAACACCATCACGAACCACTTCGAGCGCATCAAGGGCGGCAACTTTTTCCTCCTTTGCCTGCTGCAACGACTGTTTCACTTTGTCAAACTCATCGGCGCTGACCAGCTGCTTCTTGTAGAGCTGTTCCTCGCGACCATAGTTTACCTGTGCCTGCTTCAGGTTTATTTCGGCAAGGCGCACACGAGCCTGCGCCGAACTGAGCTGCCCCATATCCGGAATCACCTTTACCTTGGCGATTACCTCGCCTGCCTGCACGAAATCGCCAGCCTGCTTGCAGATTTCGGTGATGATACCACTAATCTGAGGCTTTACGTTCACCTCGTTGCGAGGCTCTATCTTACCCGTAATCACCGTGGTTTTCAACACATCGCCCATCTTTGGGGTAAACTCGGTATATTCCACAGGCTTAGGCTGTGATTTCTCATAAAGGAACACGAAGGTTCCGATGAAAATCAAGGCGACTATCGCCGCAACTATCAACTTTGAATACTTTTTCATATCTTTTATATCTTATTTTTCTTTTATTCGTCTCTCATTGCATCTACCGGCTTGATGCTCATGGCTCGCCACGCTGGGGCAAGTCCGGCTAGGCCGCCAAGGATGCAGATGAGGATGGCTGAAGAGATGGCTGTCCAGAAATCTACCTGGAAGTGGGCGGTGAGAATGCCATCCGTGGTGTTCGCCATTTCCAGCATCTGCAGGATGGCTACTCCGAAGATGATGCCGCTCATGCCTGCTACCAGGGTGAGGAGAATACTCTCTGAGATGATTTGCGAGAGAATCATCTTAGGCGTGGCTCCGATGGCTCGGCGAATGCCTATCTCGGTGGTTCGCTCCTTCACCGTTACCATCATGATGTTGGAAACTCCGATGGCGCCGGCGAGAAGGGTGCCGATACCTACCAGCCAGATGAGGAAGTTGACGCCCTTAAACAGATTGTCGAGCATCTGGAAGAGCACCTCCGTATTGAACACCATGATTCCCTTTTCATCTGAAGGGTCGATGTTGTGGGCCCTGGCTATGGTTTCACGCATTCGCTGGGCGATGCTGCTCATTACCACGCCCGGCTTACCCGTGGTGGCGATGATGTCGATGGCGGTTCCGCGGTTGTAGGCGGTGCGGAGCACAGATTGCGGAATGGTGATGGTTTCGTCGGCTCTACCGCCGAAGTTGATGCCATTTCCCGAGCGGTAATCTACACCCACCACCGTGTAATAGGTGGAATCCACTCGCACACTCTTGCCGCACGGGTCACCGCCGCCGGGGAAGAGGGTCTTGTAAATCTGTTTGCCGATGACGCAAACCTTGCGCTGGCGGCGCACATCCATCTCGTTGATGTATCTGCCGTAAAACATTTTAGGTGCGGAAACCTGGGCGTAGTCGGGATTCACGCCCTGCGTGCTGCCGCTGAATTTCTTGTCGCCAAACACCACCGACTTGTTGCCTCCGAAGAGCAGCGGGGTAATGACATCGAGTTCGGGTACCCTGTGGCGCAGTCGCTCCAGGTCTTTCTCTTCCATCTGCCAGGAACGCCCCTTGTTGAATCCCTTGTAGGGTTTGGTGGTGTTCTGCGCCCAGATGATGGCGGTGTTGGTGGCGAAGCCTGCGAAGTTGTTTTGCAGCATCTCCTTCAGTCCTTGTCCGCCACCCATCAGGGCGATGAGCATAAACACGCCCCAGAACACGCCGAAGCCCGTGAGCAGACTGCGGCTCTTGTTCCTCGTGATGGTGTCGAGAATCTCTTTATATGTATCTAAATCTAATCGCATAATAATAATTTATAGTTTATTCTGCTCTCAGCGCTTCTATCGGTCGGATTCTTGCAGCCTTGATGGCTGGGATGAGTCCGGCGATGGTGCCTGCGATGACGATGGCGATGGTAGCACCGATGCAGGTGCCGAGGCCCACCGTAGGGTTCACAAACATGGCGGCTTTAAACAGTCCGGTATCTACGGTGGTGTGGCCGATGGTTGCGTCCATGATTTCGTTTGCTGCCACGCCGCAGACCATTCCGATGTAGCCGAAGAACGAGGTGATGATGATGCTCTCGGTGATGATGAGCTTCAGTATCGACCAAGGTTTGGCACCGATGGCTTTTCTTACGCCAAACTCTCGGGTTCGCTCCTTCACGGTGATGAGCATGATGTTGCTTACGCCCACGATGCCGCTCAGCAGGGTGAACAGACCTACTATCCAGAGGGCAGTCTGCATGATGGCGATTCCCTGGTTCATCTGGATATTGTCCATGTATCGGTTCCAGAGCCAGATGGTGCGATCGTCATCAGGTGCAGCCTGGTGGTTGTTGTTGATGCTGGCACGATAGTTCTTCTCAAACTGCTCGTTATCTTCCTTGGTCTTCAGATTCTTGATGGTGAACTCCAGACTTCCTGCATCATCGCCCTTGGCGTAGATGGTCTTTATGGTGGAGTAGGCGATGAAAGCATCGGTATTGTTGCGCGATTCATCATCCTTGTAAATTCCTACCACCTGGAAGTTGAGGTTGCTGATCTTTACGTTCTTGCCCACCAGCGAACGGTAGTCTTTGCAGAGTTCCTTGGCCTGGCTTCGGCTCAGCACCACATTCTTGCGCTGCTCCTTCATATCAATTTCGTTGATGAATCGTCCGGCAATCAGCTCCGTCTTGTCGATTTTGGGATGTGTAGGAGCCACACCCACCAATGACTGGCTTGCCACATAATTATCGCCGTAGTTGATGTTCACGTTATACTGTTCCAATCTTCCACCCACATCATCCACGTACTGGCTGTATGTCTGGTTGCTGATGAGGATGTCCCTGTCGTTGAGCGTGATGCTTCTGCCTTCCTTCAGTCCCTTGTAAGCCTTGGAGGTTTCGCCTGGGAATACTCGCATGGAGTTGGCAAGGAATCGGGTGCTTTGCTGCAGCTGGGCATTAATCAGTCCGTTGCCGGCGCCCAGCAGGAATATCAGCATGAAGATTCCCCAGGCAACAGCAAATCCCGTGAGCGAAGTGCGGAGCTTGTTGCGCTTCGACGTGCTCCATATTTCTTTGATTAATTCTCTCATGTTCCAAGTTCAAAGTTATTTCACGTAGTCTTTCGATACGAGATGATGGTCTCTGTTGTCTTCGATGCTTCCGATGAGTCCGTCCTTGATATGGATAACCTTATCGGTCTCGTTGGCAACACCGCTTTCGTGGGTTACCACTACGATGGTCATTCCCTCTTTCTGGTGCAGTTCCTTCAGCAGGTCCATCACTTCCACGCTCGTTTTGGAGTCGAGGGCTCCGGTAGGCTCATCGGCAAGGATGATTTCGGGTTTGGTGATGAGGGCACGGGCGATGGCTACACGCTGCTTCTGTCCTCCCGACATCTCGTTGGGATAATGGTTGGCCCATTGCTTCAAGCCCAGTTTTTCGAGATATTCCATTGCCAGTTCGTGGCGCTTCTTGCGGCTCACGCCCTGGTAGAAGAGTGGAAGCTCCACGTTTTCCACCGCTGTCTTGAACGAGATGAGGTTGAACGACTGGAAGATGAAGCCTATCATCTTGTTGCGGTATTCGGCAGCACGGGTTTCCGAGAGGTCTTTGATGAGCACATCATTGAGTCGGTATTCGCCCGTATCGTAGTTGTCGAGAATACCCAATATATTTAATAAGGTGGATTTTCCCGAGCCGGAAGCACCCATGATGCTGACGAACTCGCCACGTTCGATGTCGAGGTCGATGCCCTTCAGCACATGGAGTGGCTGAGCACCCTGATAGGTCTTGTTGACGTCTTTTAGATGAATTAATGACATATAATACGTTTGTTTATTGATATGAATTTTAAACGTTAGACGCTTGCAACCTTCAGAAAGTTGCAAGCGTAGCCCTTTTTTAAAAACGTGATTATATCCACCTTATTATATATAAGGCAAAGATAGTAGTTAAAAATATACTTTTTAAGATAAATAGTGTCATCATATTCTTATCTTTTTGAGATTCTTCTCCAACTCTTCCTTCACTTCATCGATGGAGATGTCGAGAAGCTGCATTTGTCGGGCGAGTTCCGGGAGTCTTTCTTTCATAAACTCCTTCTTGCGGGTCTTTTTGATTTGCTTCTTGGCTCCTGCGGAAACAAAGTAGCCCAGGCCTCGCTTGTTGTAGATGATCTCATCGGTGGCAAGCAGGTCGTATGCCTTCACGGTTGTGTTGGCATTTACCTCCAGCAGCACGGCGTATTCCCTGACGCTCGGTATTCGCTCGTCCTCCTTGTACTTGCCCGCCAGAATCTCATCGCTCAATCGCTCGGCTATCTGTACGTATATCGCTTTATCATTACTGAAAATCATAATACTTTTGTTTTAAAGTTTTATCATTCTTATCGATATTTTCTTTTCATACTTCTTTTCTTCTCCTAGATGTTGATCCACTTGTTGCAGATTACTTGCATACGGGTGAAGAGCTTGTAGGATGCCCAGAGGCTGAAGGCTGCCAAAGCAAGGAAAACGACCGACCAGAAGATGGCGATGCAGAGAGAAGTGCCCGGATTATCATAGTTAAAATGCTTGAAGAAATCGAAAGCTCCCCATTCTTCAAGTTCGCTGCCACAATAACCTATAATCATGAAAATGATAATGCCAGATACGGCTGTCAGGATGATTGGCTGTTTGCGGAAGAATGTGCCGCCTAGCAGGCAGAAGGAGTAAATCATGGTGAGAAAGCTCCATCCGAGTATGGCTGCATCTATTTTATATTGCCCCGCTAAGATACAGATAAGATTGTCACCGGTATTGGTTGCGGCTTTGTATATTAGACTTAGAGAACTTCCGATGATACTTGCATGGTAACCGGGAGTCATGAAGAAGCTCAATACAAACTGCACGAAGTCGGCTATAAGTGTAGCAATGAGCATCATGAGGATACTGCCTACACTCATCATCAGGAAACGAGCTGCATATTTTTCCAGATTGTTGGCTGGCAACATCATGAAATTCTCACGTTGCAGCTTGGTCTTCATATTGCTAAAGATGTTGCAGGGAGATATGAAGAAAAACAATATGACAATAGCGGCAAGGAATACTGTCATGTTACCTTCGTAGTAATTACCCAAATCTCCTTCTACTATAAAATGGCTATGAGGAAAAGAATAAAGCATGGAAATGGAAAGCATGATGATGCCGATAGCCAATCCTGCTATACTGTAGAAATAGCTTTTCCAGTTGGTAAGCAAGTCCCAACGCAGCACCATTCCGAATCTATGTAAATCAAAAGTCTTGTTCATAATCGTTGTTATTTAAAATGATTTTATATTTTTCTAATTCTTGATGAACTTGATGGATAACGCTTACTCTGTAAGTTTTCCGCCTATCACTGCATTGAAGAGCAATTCCAGGTTCATCTGTGTTTCCTGTTCACCCTCTTGTCGCTTGCAGATGGCGGCATTGCCCTGCAGGGTTGGTTCGGCGTAGAGCACGGTGTCGTCTATCTCCTGTGGGTTGCGGTACTCGAAGGTGTATTTCTCGCAGATGTCTGAAACCGATGCATCGAGCAGGAGCTGGCTCTGGTTCATGATGATGATGTGGTCGAGCAACGACTCTACATCGTGCACCTGATGAGTAGAGATGATGAGGGTGCGGTCTTCCGTCATGTTATTGGCGATGACCTTACGGAACTGGCTCTTCGATGGGATGTCGAGACCATTGGTTGGCTCGTCCATCAGAAGAAAGCGGGTACCCGTGGCGAGTGCGAAACTCATGAATACCTTCTTCTTCTGTCCCATCGAGAGTTCGTTCAACTTGAGAGAGAGTGGTAAATCAAAATCCTTGAGGCAACGGTCCAGCACTTCCTGCGAGAAGTTAGGATAGAACTCCTGGTTCATCTTCACGTAGGTGGCGAGGGAAACGTTGGGCAGTTCAAACTCTTCGGGCACCATGAAGATGTCCTTCAGCATCTCTGCTCTGCGATCTTGTGCCGAAATGCCATCCACGAGAACGGTACCTTGTTGCTGGCGGAGCAATCCGCTGATGAGGTAGAGCAGGGTGCTCTTGCCTGTACCGTTCTTACCGAGCAAGCCATAAATGTTGTTCTCCTTGAGTTCCAAAGAGAAATCTCTAAATACAAGGTGCTTGCTACCTGGGTATCTGAAATCAATGTCTTTAATCTGTATCATAATCTTTAATGTTTTAGTGTACTACTTCAATAGAACACTGCAAAGGTATGCTTTTTTTCAATAAGTTCCAAACTTTTGGGCAATTATTTTCATACTTTAACGTAATGTTAACATTATCACCTTATTATATTAAGAAAGCGGATTGTAAAGCTAAGCAGATGGTTATAAGAATATGCAAAAGAAAAGGCCCGATATAGACGAAATATCTACATCGGGACCTGAAGTTTTGGGAATAGCTTTTGCTATTTATTCTATTTTATTAATGTGCTTCTAGCCAGTTTTTCCCCCAGCCGGCATCGGCTACTAAAGGTACACAGAGCTTATAAGCATTCTGCATTTCTTCTACAACAATCTTCTCTACTTTCTCTTTTTCCTCAGGGAAGACAGAGAAGTTGAGTTCATCGTGTACTTGGATTATCATCTTGCTCTTGATGCCTTCAGTCTTGAATCGGTTAAAGATTCTGATCATGGCAACCTTGATGATGTCTGCTTCAGAACCTTGGATAGGAGCATTGATGGCATTGCGCTCTGCGAAGCCTCTTACTGTACCGTTCTTACTGTTGATATCTGGCAGATAACGTCTTCTGTGGAAGAGAGTTTCGGCATAGCCTTTTTCTCTTGCCATTTCCTTAGATTTCTCCATATATGCCTGAACACCGGGGAAGGTACGGAAGTAATCTTCGATTATTTGCTTCGCCTCCTTGTTTTCGATGTTCATGCGCTGGGCAAGTCCGTAGGTAGTAATGCCATAGATGATTCCGAAGTTGGCGGTCTTTGCCTTCTTACGTTGTGTATCGGTGACGTCTTTGATGTCCTCATGCCAGATTTTGGCAGCAGTAGCTGCGTGGATATCGGAACCTTCCCGGAATGCTTCTACCATGTTTGGATCTTCACTCAAATGCGCCATGATACGAAGCTCTATCTGGGAGTAGTCTGCTGAAAAGAATAGACAACCTGGCTCTGGAATAAAGCATCGACGTATCTCCTTTCCGTCATCATCACGTACAGGAATATTCTGTAGGTTTGGATCGCTTGAAGAAAGGCGACCAGTTGCAGTAATTGCCTGGTTGAAGGAAGCGTGAATATGTCCTGTACGAGGATTGATAAGCTTTGGAAGAGCATCTACGTAGGTGCCGAGAAGTTTCTTTAAACCTCTGTAATTCAGAATCTCATCAATGATAGGACTCTTGCTGCGTAATTGTTGTAGCACTTCTTCGCTTGTCACATACTGTCCCGTTTTCGTCTTCTTAGGCTTCTCTACAATCTTCATCTTTCCGAAGAGGATTTCTCCTACTTGGCGAGGGGAGCCAATATTGAAGGATTCGCCAGCCAACTCATAGATATGGTGTTCTATTTCTGAGAGTCGGTTGGTTAAATTATTAGACGTTTCCTTTAAAGTATCCGTGTCGATGCATACTCCGTTCATCTCCATGTGGGCTAGAACCGGTACCAGTGGCATTTCTACATTCCAGAACAGGTCTTCACAATCTATCTCCTTGAGTTTTGGTTCCAATACATTTTTCAATCTCAGTGTGATATCTGCATCTTCAGCTGCATACTCGTAAACTTCGGATGGAGCGAGGTCGCGCATTGATTTCTGATTCTTTCCCTTTGGGCCAATCAACTCTTCGATGTGGACAGTTTGGTAATGAAGGAATACCTCTGCCAGATAATCCATGTTGTGATAGAGTTCTGGTTGGATGATGTAGTGGGCGAGCATCGTGTCGAACATCTTTCCCTGAATCTCTACTCCATAGTTCATCAAGACCTCGTAGTCGTACTTGATGTTTTGTCCCACTTTCAAGATTTCAGGGTTTTCATAGAGTGGTTTAAAGATGTTTACGATTTTTAAGGCTTCTTCACGATTTGCTGGGATCGCTACATAGAAAGCCTCTTTCTCTTTGACTGCAAAGCTTAATCCTACTAATTCTGCATCGATTGCAACCGTAGATGTGGTCTCTGTATCTAGACTTAAAATTTGCTTTGTAATTAAATAGTCATAAAGAGATTTTGCATCTTCCTCTGTTTCAATGAGTTTGTATGAATGCTCAACAGTTTTAATGGTGTCAAAACTCGTGTTTTTTTGCTCTTCTTGACCATCTGCTGGCTGTGCGCCAAATAAATCGAGCTCTCCCATAGGTTTTGTTTGCACCTTTTGAGGTTTTTTAAGAACTCGGTTAGCGAACGACTTAAACTCTAGTTCTGTGAAGATTTCATCCAACTTGGCGTTGTCTGGCTCTACCAATTTCAAGTCTTCCATTTTCAAGTCAACAGGAACATCCGTTCTGATAGTTGCCAAGAATTTCGAGATCTTGATATCTTCAATAGCTCCTTCTACTTTTTCTCGAAGTTTGCCTTTTACTTTAGATGAATTTTCAATCAAGCCTTCTACACTACCAAACTCATTGATGAGTTTGACAGCTGTCTTTTCTCCAACACCTGGGCAGCCCGGGAAATTATCAGCAGAGTCTCCCATTAAAGCAAGTAGGTCAATTACCTGAAGTGGGGAAGCGATGCTGTATTTTTCTTCAATCTCTTCCACTCCTAATTTTTCATATCCACCACCATGCCTTGGTCGGAACATGTATACGTTGTCTCGAACCAGCTGACCATAGTCTTTATCTGGTGTCAGCATATAGGTTTCAATACCTTTTTCTCCTGCTTGAATTGCTATAGTTCCAATGATGTCATCTGCCTCGAAACCGTCTACCTGTAGGATTGGAATATGGTAGGCTTCCAGGATATTTTTGATGATAGGGACTGAGATTTTAATGTCTTCAGGAGTTTCTTCTCGCTGAGCTTTATATGCAGGAAAAGCCTCATGACGGAAGGTCTTGCCATGGTCGAAAGCCACCGCAATATGGGTAGGTTTCTCCTTGGTAAGTATCTCGTTGAGGGTATTGCAAAATCCCATGACACACGAAGTATTGAGTCCCTTCGAATTGATACGAGGAGACTTCATAAAGGCGTAATACGACCTATAAATGAGCGCATAAGCGTCTAAAAGGAACAATTTATCCATAATATTCATTTTTGTGGTGTAAAATTACTAAAAAAATGCGATATTTCAAGAAGAATTGATTAATTTTGTATCAAAATTTAGAAATTTAGTAGATTTACTCATATTCAATGGACTATTTATCACTTATCAAGCAGCCTATTGAGGCTGAATTGGCAGATTTCATAGATTTGTTCAACAAGTCTTTGATGCATAGTGACGGGCTTCTTTCTCAGGTGCTCGATCACATACGTCAGCGTGCAGGAAAACGTATGCGACCTATGCTCATCTTGTTGATGGCCCGTAATTTTGGTAAAATTTCTACCGTCACACAGCATTCTGCAGTAGGATTGGAGCTTCTTCACACAGCTTCTCTTGTGCATGATGATGTTGTGGATGAGAGTGGGGAGCGCCGTGGCCAAGCTAGCGTCAATGCCACATATAATAATAAGGTTGCAGTGTTAGTAGGTGATTTTATTCTCTCTACTGCCTTGCTTCATGTTTCTTATTCTCATTCTGAAGAGATTGTTCGAGATCTTGCTGAGTTGGGACGTATCTTGTCAAATGGAGAGATACTTCAGTTGAACAGTATCAGTAATGAAGAAATCTCGGAAGATATCTATTATCAGGTTATTAAACAGAAGACTGCTGCTCTCTTTGAGGCTTGTGCCGGTATCGGTGCCATGTCAGCAAATGCTTCAGAATTGCAGATAAAAGCGGCTAAGCGCTTTGGTCAGAATCTGGGTATTATCTTCCAAATTCGTGATGATATTTTTGATTATTACGATTCTAAGGAGATAGGTAAACCTACTGGTAATGATATGACAGAAGGTAAACTCACTCTTCCTGTTATCTATGCTTTGAAAGCTACTGGTGATGAGGAGATGATAAAGTTGGCAAGAAAGGTTAAAGCACATACGGTTTCCCAAGATGAAATAGCTCAGTTAGTTGCTTTCACAAAGGAGAATAGTGGTATTGAATATGCAGACAGGCGCATGTGGGATTTTCATGCTGAGGCTATGGATTTCCTTGATAATTATGTTGAAGACAAGGATGTATATAATGCCTTGAAGGCTTATCTTGATTTTGTGATTGAGCGCAAAGCATAATTCGCTTGTTGACTCTTATAAAAATAGTCGCCCTGAGAAGACAAAAGCATTGTCTATGAATGCTTTTACCATTTCAGGGCGATTTTATTATTAACCTTATACTTAGGGTTTTACCCCTATTCTAAGTACTTTTATTCTTTCTTGGCGTATTTTTAAAAGTACTTGATTTCCTTACCTACGATTTCGCTCAAAAGGAGGTTTGTCAAGCGTGATGTTCCCAGTCGTAACCACTGGTTGGTCAACCATTTCTCGCCTAAGACTTCCTTTACGATAGTATAGTATACCACAGCATCGTGAACGGTGTTAATGCCACCTGCAGGCTTGAAACCAATCTGGATGCCCGTCTTCTCGTAGTATGCCTTGATAGCCTGGCACATAACGTAGGCAGCCTCTGGAGTAGCAGAAATCTTCTCCTTACCGGTTGAAGTCTTGATGTAGTCTGAACCTGCATACATTGCCAGAACTGAAGCCTTCATGATGTTGCTGCAGTTCTTTAAGTTTCCTGTTTCCAGGATGCACTTCATCTTATGCTCACCACAAGTTTCCTTGAGTTCCTGAATATCATCGCAGAGACCTTCGTAATCCTCGCTGAAGAATTTGCCAACTGGCATAACGATATCTACCTCTGTAGCACCATCCTTGATAGCCATGGCTGTCTCGGCAATCTTTACCTCGATAAATGTCTGAGAAGATGGGAAATTACCGCTTACAACTGCGATTTCTACGCCATCTACCTCCAAACTCTGACTGATAAGACCTGCAAAGTTAGGGTAGGTGCATACGGTTGCTACGTGAGGAAGTTCAGGATAATCCTTGGCAAATTGATTTACTTTCTCAATCATTGCCAGGATGCTTTCTTCTGTATCTTCTGTATGAAGAGATGTAAGTTCGATGCTGCCGAAGAGGAATTTCTTCACCTCCATGGTCTCGTTTTCCGCTACCTTCTCGTCAAGAATCTTCTTTACTTCTGCTGCAACTTCCTCATCGTTGAGGTCGCAGTTATACTGTTTCAAGACAGATAAATACTTATCGTCTGACTCGCTGTATTGTCCCTGCTGCTGTGCAAGAACCTGTTCTTTAATACTGCTCATACTTGATGTTACTTTTTTAATTATTAAAGTTAAGTTATTTATATGATTCCCTTCATTTCGGGTGTTTTATTCCTTTCAATTTCGGGTTGTTTATTCCTTCAATTTCGGGTTATTCTTATGTCTTTCCGAATCCCTTTGGGTCTTTTTGTCGATGCTTTTCTGAAGTTCTTCTGTAAGATCTATCCCCGTTTGATTGGCAAGACAGATGAGAACCCAGAGAACGTCTGCCATTTCCTCTCCTAGGTTAGGCTTTTCGCCTTTCTTGAAGCTCTGGTCGCCGTATGTTCGGGCGATGACACGAGCCAGTTCTCCTACTTCTTCCGTAAGACAAGCCATATTGGTAAGTTCGCTGAAATAGCGAACGCCATATTCCTTGATCCACTTATCTACTGCTTCCTGTGCTTCTTTTATAGTCATAACAGATGATCTTTAATTATGAAATAAGTCAAACATAGCCATAATCCAGTCATGAATATAGCGGCAATGGTGTTATAGATACCGATTTTTCCATTCTCCCTTTTGTCGCTGATGAACTCCATATTCAAGCCAATGGTAACGAGGGTTTCACCAACATATTCTGCCCATGGATTGTTTAAGAACCTTTGAGAAAAGGTAAACGTTATGATTATTCCTATAGCCAGGAACCAACTTTTATATTTTAAAATCTTTTCCATCTATTCTCGAATGTTTGTTTTTTACTCCTTATTATGGGTGTCCATCATGATGGTAACAGGACCATCATTCAGTAATTCTACCTTCATGTCGGCACCAAATTCGCCTGTTCCTACAGGCTTTCCGAGTGCATCGGATAGCTTCTTGCAGAACTCTTCATAGAGTGGGACACTGATTTCGTGCTTGGCAGCTCTTAGCCAGCTAGGGCGATTACCCTTCTTGTAGCTGGCGAAAAGGGTGAACTGGCTAATCACCAGAACCTCGCCGTTTACATCCATGATGGAGCGGTTCATTACGTGATTTTCGTCGTCGAAAACACGAAGGCCTATGACCTTTCTAACCAACCAATCTACGTCTTCAGATGTGTCGCTTTCCTCAACGCCGAGAAGGATCAGATAGCCCTGCTTGATGGCAGATTTCACTTCTCCTTCGATGGTAACAGAGGCATGGCCGACACGCTGTATTACTATTCTCATATTACTACTTTGAAATTTGAATGTTGAACATTGAACTTTATGAATAGCATTTTGTGGAATCCTGGGTTCTGTTCAATCTTTATTATTATTATTTAGTTTCAACTGCAAATATACGACTTTTATTTCATATTCTCGCTCTTTTCTGTGAAATAATTCACGAGAATCTCGGCTTTATGAGGTCCTAATACCTCGGTAAGCTGTTCCAGCGATGCTTCTTTTATCTTTTTCACGCTCTTGAACTTGCTCAGGAGCGTTTCTTTTGCCTTAGGACCGATGCCTTTGATGTCGTCTAACTCTGAATGGAGAGCGTGCTTGCTTCGCTTTTCGCGATGGAAGGTGATGGCGTATCTATGTACCTCGTCCTGTATCTGCGTCAATACCTTGAAAAGCTCGCTTTCTGGTGGTAGAGCGATGGTTTGTGGCGGGAAACCGTAGAGGAGTTCGTTGGTGCGATGGCGATCGTCCTTGGCAAGACCTGCGATAGGGATTTCCAGGTGCAGTTCGTCTTCTATCACCTCTCTTACCACCTCCATCTGGCCCTTTCCACCATCGGTTATGATAAGGTCTGGCAGGGGAGTTTCTTCCTCTATCATGCGGCTGTATCTTCGTCTTACCACCTCCTGCATCGAAGCATAGTCATCTGGTCCTTCCACCGTCTTGATGTTGTATTTTCTATAGTCCTTTCTTGATGGTTTCATACCTTTATATACTATACATCCAGCTACGGCATCCGTGCCCGATATGTTGGAATTATCGAAGCATTCTATCTGATAAGGCAGTTTTGGCAGCTTTAGTTTTACCTGCAATTCTTTCATCAATCGGGTTTGCTTCTGTTCCGGATTGAGCTTTTCTGCCTGCTTCAGACGGTCGAATTTATACTGCTTGCAGTTCATTTCCGATAGCTCCAGAAGGTGTTTCTTGTCGCCCCTCTGCGGCACGAAGAAGATGGCATCTTTCAGTTTCCATTCCATCTCGAAAGGCACGATAATCTCTTTCGAAGTAGAGTGGAAACGCTCTCTGATTTCCGGTATGGCAGTAATCAGAAGTTCCTCGTCACTCTCCTCCAGCTTGCGCTTATACTCGTAGGTGAAGCTCTGGTTGATGGTGCCGTTTTTCACGTGAATATAGTTGATGAAGGCATTCTTCATGGCGTCATCATTAACGATGGTGAAGACATCTACGTCGGTAATGGTATGGCTTACCACCTCGCTTTTTGCCTCAAATTCGTCCAGCAACTGATACTTCTTTTTGTATTCTTCTGCTATCTCAAAGCGGAGAAGTTCGGCATTTTTCATCATCAAGTCATAGAGATATTTGCCAACTTCCCGGGTGTTTCCTTTCAGAATTTCACGTGCTTGGCGCATGTTTTCCTGATATTCCTCGTAGCTTTGTTTGTTGATGCAAGGTGCTCCGCAGTTGTGAATATGATACTCTAAACAGGGTTTATATTTGCCTTCAGCAACGCCTTGTTTTGTGATGGGAAAGCGGCATGAGCGTGGTTTGTAGAGCTTTTTGATGACCTCTAAAACTGCATACATACTGCCTATATGAGGGTAAGGACCGAAGAATGTTCCCACCTTTTTATTGATATGGCGAGTCTTGAAAATGCGTGGAAAATACTCGTTTGTTACGCATATAGAAGGGTATGTTTTGCCGTCTTTCAGCAAAACATTATACCTTGGATTATACTTTTTAATAAGGCTGTTTTCCAGCAAAAGTGCATCTTCTTCGGTATTGACGACGGTGTATGAGATGTCAAAAATCTTAGAAACAAGTACCTTTGTCTTGTATCTATCTACCTCTTTATGGAAGTAGGATGACACTCTTCTCTTCAGATTTTTCGCCTTTCCCACGTATATAATCGTATGGTTTTCGTCGTAATATTGATAGCTTCCTGGCTTCTCCGGCATGCTTAAAACTATACTTTTTAGCCTTGCTAATCTTTCCTCATTTTCTTGTTTCGTCATATCTCTAAGGAGTTTTTAAGGGTAAAAGAGCGTTGCTGTTCCACGTGAAACTGCAACGCTCGTGTGTTGTTAAAGTACATTTTTGCTGCCTTAAACAGCATGTTAAATGCTTTTACAACTGTAATAGAGTAGATACTTCTACGTCGTCATCGAAGATTTTTCTACCTTCGAAATTCTCGTTTACAAGCTCGATAATGAAGTTTGCATATACTTTTTTCGGGTGAAATTTCTTCACCAGATTGCATGCAGCCTTCATGGTTCCGCCGGTAGCGAGAAGGTCGTCGTGGAGGAGGATTACATCGTTCTCATTGATGGCATCTTCGTGGATTTCGATAGTGTCCATACCGTATTCCTTTGCGTAACTTTCCTGTACGGTTTTGCAAGGAAGCTTACCTGGTTTGCGGCATAAAACTACGCCTGCACCGAGTCGGATAGCAAGGGCAGAAGACATTACGAAACCGCGTGATTCGATGCCTACGATTTTGGTAATTCCCTTATCTTTGTAGATCTCGTACATCTCGTCACAAATCTCTTTGAGAGAATCTGGATTCTTGAAAAGGGTGCTGACATCGCGGAAGTTTACACCCTTGATTGGCCAATCTGGAATGCAACGCAGATTGTCTAATAATAGCTGATTATTCATTACTTTTTTGTTTATTTATTAATACTTATTCTCTTTCTTTTTTATCTTGTTTCCTATCGTATGAAACGGGTTGTGACTTCTTGGTCTTGTACCTTCATTTTGCCCGTTAATACGTACTGTTCTTATTCTTTTTCTTCGGTTTTATCCTCTTTTGTTTCATGAAACATAAAGTTTTACTTTAACGATAAAATACTTGATGTAACCATGCTTAATTGGCTAGATATCAAGTATTTTATGTGTGTTGCGTTTCACGTGGAACAATTGGGTCTGGCGCAGCTTTCTCCGTATTACCGATTATCTCCCTAGCAGTACCAGCAGTACGTTGATGTCGCTTGGAGAAACTCCTGGAATTCGACTTGCCTGAGCTAAGGTTTCCGGATCGATTCGTTCAAGCTTTTGACGGCCTTCTGTGGAGATTTCCAGTATCTCGGAATACTTGAAGCGTCCTTTGATTTTGATGTTTTCCAGTCGGTGCATCTTGTCTGCGAAGAGTCGTTCTCGATCGATGTATCCTTTGTACTTCATTTTGATTTCTGCCGCTTCTGCAATCTCTTCTTTTCGATTGGCTGGCGCATCCATCGCTGTCTTCAGGTCGGGAATAATCTCCGATAGATTTTGAAGGTTCAAGTGAGGACGGGCAACGAGGTCGATAAGTTTGCAGCCTGCTCGAAGTGGTGTTGTGCCTAGAGCCTCAAGTTTTGGATTGATCTCGTCTTTCTTGATAGGATAGTTTGCGCAGAAGTCAATGATTCTTTCGATGGCATTTTTCTTCTCCATCCACCAGTCGTAACGGTCGCGTTTGGCAATGCCCAGCTCGTATGCTTTCTCGGTGAGTCGGGAGTCGGCGTCGTCTTGTCGGAGTAGGATGCGATATTCGGCTCTTGAGGTGAACATTCGGTAAGGCTCGTCAACTCCCTTTGTTGTGAGGTCATCGATGAGTACGCCGATGTAACTTTCGTCTCGTTTCATTTCGAAAGTCTTGTCGCCAGTACAATGTAGGGCTGCGTTGATTCCTGCAACGGTGCCTTGGCCTCCAGCTTCCTCGTAACCGGTGGTTCCGTTCACCTGTCCGGCAAAGAAGAGACCCTTGATGATTTTCGACTCCAGCGAATGCTTGAGTTGGGTAGGGTCGAAGTAATCGTACTCGATGGCGTAACCTGGTCGGTAAATCTTGGCGTCTCTCAATGCCGGGATTTCATGGAGTGCCTTCAGCTGGATGTCCATCGGCATACTTGATGAAAATCCGTTCAGATACATTTCATTCGTGTCTTCGCCTTCTGGCTCCAGAAATAACGGATGCTGTTCCTTGTCTGGGAAGGTGACGAGCTTGGTCTCGATACTTGGACAATAGCGAGGACCGGTGCTTTGAATCTGACCATTATATAAAGGAGAGTCATCGAGTCCGCTTTTCAGAATGTCGTGAACCTTCTTGTTGGTGTAACATGTCCAGCAAGGAAGTTGCTTCAGTATGCGATGATCGCCCATGTATGAAAATTGATGGAAGTCGCTGTCGCCAGGTTGCTCTTCCATATCTTCAAAGTGAACGCTGCGCTTGTCGATGCGGACCGGTGTTCCCGTTTTCATTCTTGCAGTGGTGATTCCCCATCGGGTGATGCTTTCTGTAAAATGATGAACGGCAGGTTCTGCGCATCTGCCACCTTCTACCATCTTTCTGCCCACGTGCATCAGTCCGTTGAGGAAAGTGCCGGCAGTAATGATGATGCTCTTGCCGTAGAACTCAGCGCCCCAGATGGTGCGCACACCGATGGCTTCTCCGTCGGCAACGAGCAACTCGTCGGCCTGGTCTTGCCAGATGTCGAGGTTGTCGGTGTGGTCGAGTATGGTTCTCCACTCCCAGATGAATTTACCACGGTCGCATTGTGCTCTAGGACTCCATACGGCTGGTCCCTTGCCGATGTTCAGCATTCTGAACTGGATGGCGGTCTTGTCAGTGACAATACCCATCTGTCCGCCCAGTGCGTCAATCTCTCGTACAATCTGTCCCTTTGCTATGCCTCCGATGGCAGGATTGCAACTCATCTGACCAATCTTGTTCATGTCCATCGTTATCAAGCAGGTCTTGGCTCCCATGTTTGCGGAGGCAGCTGCAGCCTCGCATCCGGCGTGACCACCACCGATAACGAGAACGTCATAATTGAATCTCATAATCTATATTTTTTCTAATTTTCGGCAAAAGTAAGAAATAAAATCGAAATTTTAGCAAAAATACTTTGATAAATCATTAAAATATAGTAATTTTGCAGCAGACTTGCGAAAATATACCTAGAAATGAGGATTGCAGAATGCCTAAAAATAGGTATTGCAGGGACGAAAAATGTGGAATATAAATTAGTTTCAAACAGTTAAATAATTAAAATTCAATCATTTATGTGGTTAATCAATTCATCTATTGGTAGAAAGGTAGTGATGTCAGTAACTGGTATCGCTCTTATTCTATTCTTGACATTCCACGGTTGCATGAATGTTGTTGCTCTCTTCTCAGGAGATGCTTACAACATGATTTGCGAATTGTTGGGTGCTAACTGGTACGCCGTAGTTGCAACTTTGGGTTTGGCAGCTTTGGCAGTTTGTCACATCGTTTACGCTTTCATCCTGACAGCACAGAACCGTCGTGCTCGCGGTAACCAGCGTTACGAGGTAACAGCAAAGCCAGAGAAAGTAGAGTGGGCTAGCCAGAACATGTTGGTGCTCGGTATCATCATCGTTCTCGGTTTGTTGCTTCACCTCTTCAACTTCTGGTACAACATGATGTTTGCTGAGCTTTTGGGTACAAGCTTCGGCCACTGCCCATCAGATGGCTTCGCATTCATTCAGGACACCTTCGCTAACCCAGTATTCGTAGTTCTCTACATCATCTGGTTGGTAGCTCTTTGGTTCCACCTCACTCACGGTTTCTGGAGTGCTATTCAGACTCTCGGTTGGAGCGGTAAGACTTGGTTCTGCCGTTGGAAGATGATTGGTATGATTTACTCTACCATCCTGCTTCTCCTCTTCATCGTAGTTGTATTGGCATTCGCTTTCGGTTGCGCTCCATCTTTGTGCTGCGCATAATTCGTGTAATCATTTAAGTATTAAAAAAGATTATGGCAAAAACATTAAATTCTAGAATACCTGAAGGACCAGTTGCTGAGAAGTGGACCAACTATAAGGCTCACCAGCGTTTGGTTAACCCAAAGAATAAGTTAAAGCTCGACGTTATCGTTGTAGGTACAGGTTTGGCAGGTGCTTCTGCTGCTGCTTCTCTCGGCGAGATGGGCTTCAACATTTTGAACTTCTGCATCCAGGACTCTCCACGTCGTGCTCACTCTATCGCAGCACAGGGTGGTATCAATGCAGCTAAGAATTATCAGAATGATGGTGACTCTGTTTACCGTCTGTTCTACGATACAGTAAAGGGTGGTGACTACCGTGCTCGTGAGGCTAACGTTTACCGTTTGGCTGAGGTGAGTAACGACATCATCGACCAGTGCGTAGCTCAGGGCGTTCCTTTTGCTCGTGAGTACGGTGGTATGCTGGCTAACCGTTCTTTCGGTGGTGCTCAGGTATCTCGTACATTCTATGCTAAGGGTCAGACAGGTCAGCAGCTCCTCCTCGGTGCTTACTCTTCTTTGAGCCGCATGGTTGAGGCAGGTAAGGTTAAGCTCTTCACCCGTTACGAGATGGAGGATATTGTGATCGTTGACGGTCACGCTCGTGGTATCATCGCTAAGAATTTGATTACAGGTAAGTTGGAGCGTTTCTCTGCCAATGCCGTAGTTATCGCTACCGGTGGTTATGGTAACGCTTACTTCCTTTCTACAAACGCTATGGGTTGTAACTGTACAGCAGCTATCCAGTGCTACCGCAAGGGTGCTGATTTCGCTAACCCATCTTATGTTCAGATTCACCCTACATGTATCCCTGTTCACGGTACAAACCAGAGTAAGTTGACTTTGATGTCAGAGTCACTCCGTAACGATGGTCGTATCTGGGTTCCTAAGAAGATTGAGGATGCCAAGGCATTGCAGGCAGGTACAAAGAAGGGTTCTGATATTCCTGAGGAAGACCGCGACTACTACTTGGAGCGCCGTTACCCAGCATTCGGTAACCTGGTTCCTCGTGACGTGGCTTCTCGTGCAGCTAAGGAGCGTTGCGACAAGGGCTTCGGTGTCAACAACACAGGTCTTGCCGTATTCCTCGACTTCTCTGAGTCTATCAACCGTCTCGGTATTGACGTTATCCTTCAGCGTTATGGCAACCTCTTCGATATGTATGAGGAGATTACCGACGTTAACCCAGGTGAGTTGGCTAACGAGATTAACGGCGTGAAGTACTACAACCCAATGATGATCTTCCCTGCTATCCACTATACAATGGGTGGTATCTGGGTAGACTACGAGTTGATGACCACAATCCCAGGTCTCTTCGCTATTGGTGAGTGTAACTTCTCTGACCACGGTGCTAACCGTCTTGGTGCATCTGCTTTGATGCAGGGTTTGGCTGACGGTTACTTCGTATTGCCATACACTATCCAGAACTACTTGGCCGACCAGGCATTGTGGCCAAAGCTCTCTACCGATCTCCCAGAGTTCGCAGAGGCAGAGGCAGGTGTTCAGAAGGAAATCGACCGCCTGATGGGTATCCAGGGCAAGCGCTCTGTAGATTCTATCCACAAGGAGTTGGGTCACATCCTTTGGGAGCACGTAGGTATGGGTCGTACCAAGGAAGGTCTTGAGGAAGGCTTGAAGAAGATGAAGGCTCTCCGCGAGGAATTCAACAAGAACCTCTTTATCCCTGGCAAGAAGGAAGGCTTGAACGTAGAGTTGGATAAGGCTATCCACTTGCGTGACTTCATCTTGATGGGCGAGTTGATCGCTTACGATGCATTGCACCGCAACGAGAGCTGTGGTGGTCACTTCCGTGAGGAGTACCAGACAGAGGAAGGCGAGGCTAAGCGTGATGATGCAAACTTCTTCTACGTAGGTTGCTGGGAGTATCAGGGCAATGATACAACTGCTCCAGTGCTCAACAAGGAACCTCTCGAGTATGAGGCAATTAAGGTACAGACAAGAAATTACAAGAATTAAAAAGCGAACAAGACAATGGCAAGAAATATAAGTTTCACAGTTAAGTATTGGAAGCAGGACGGCCCTACAGCACAGGGTCACTTCGATACACACGAGATGAAGAACATCCCAGATGATACCTCATTCCTCGAGATGCTCGACATCTTGAACGAGGAGCTCATCGAGTCAGGTCAGGAGCCTTTCGTCTTCGACCACGACTGCCGCGAGGGTATCTGCGGTATGTGCTCTCTCTATATTAATGGTACACCTCACGGTAAGACTGAGCGTGGTGCTACAACATGTCAGCTCTACATGCGTCGTTTCAACGATGGTGATGTGATCACCGTTGAGCCTTGGCGTTCTGCTGGTTTCCCTATCATCAAGGACTGTATGGTAGACCGTTCAGCATTCGACAAGATTATCCAGGCAGGTGGTTACACCAGCATCCGTACAGGTCAGGCTCAGGATGCCAACGCTATCCTGATTCCTAAGGAGAATGCAGACGAGGCAATGGATTGCGCTACATGTATCGGTTGCGGTGCTTGTGTTGCTGCATGTAAGAATGGTTCTGCCATGCTCTTCGTCAGCTCAAAGGTTAGCCAGCTGGCACTTCTCCCACAGGGTCGTGTAGAGGCTGCTGCCCGTGCTAAGAAGATGATTGCACGCATGGACGAGCTCGGATTCGGTAACTGTACAAACACTCGTGCTTGCGAGGCTGTTTGTCCTAAGAACGAGTCTATCGCTAACATCGCCCGCTTGAACCGTGAGTTCTTGAAGGCTAAGTTGGCTGACTAATCCACCGTATCTCTTAAGACACAGAAATTTTCTCTCTGCATCTTTACGGATGCGAGAGAATTTTCCCAAAAACCCTTCACTCTTCACCTTTTGAGTGTAAGCGATTGAAGGATAGGCAGTTGGGTGGGTGAAGAGTTGAATTGACTCTTCACCCACCCTTCACCTTTTTATAGGACTGGAGCTTTTGGGGCTCTTCGGCTCTGTAGCTATTCCATTGTGAGTCAGTGATTTACATTTATAGGTGAAGAGTAGTGAAGAGTAGTGAAGAGTCAGCGCCACTCTTCACCTCTCAAATCCCCTGTGTTTATCGGGGTTTCAGGCTAAATGGTGAAGAGTGAAGAGTGAAAACGAGAGTAGGCTTTTTACGACGGAAACGTAAGCTGCCCCGCATTTATACCTTGCATCATTCAAAAATGCAGTAACAGCTGATAAAACTAATGCTGCATCCTGAAGGTTAAGGAGTACATTGCTCGGCAGTAAGGCTATATCCCGATTTGGTTTAGACCTCATTCCAATTATTGCCTAGTGATGGCATCTTTTTGCCCTATAGGAGGGCAATTTATTGCCATTGCTAGGCAATAATCCTTATGTCGTGAGAGAGCTGTAGAATACAGTAACTATCATAGTTAATTCAGTAAATAGCGACTCGAGATGCAGTAAGTATCATCTCGAAATACAGTCAGTATAAAACCAGTTTAAGAGAAGTATTACTCTATAATAAATAAAGTATTATTCTATAAAGATATAAAAAGAGCATAAATGATGAACCAAGCGACTCAAGACTTTATTCGCCAGCATCAGGACGATGATGTCCGCCAGCTGGCTTTTCTCGGAAGCAAGTATCCGGAAGTAGATATGCCTTTCGCTCTCGATCAGATTCGCGGGCGAAAGATGGCTCGCATCAAGTTGCCTCGTTGGGCAAGTCTCGAAGGCATCATCTATCCTCCTCATATTTCTATGGAGCAATGCTCCTCTGAATCTACTGCGCTTTACAAGGCAGAACTGGCTGCGAGGTTGCTCGGCTTGCCAGTATCTTCATCTTCTGCAGAAAAAGAAAATAAGAGCGAAAAAGAAAATGAGAGCGCAAATGAAAATGAGGTTGCAAAAGCTTCCGATTCTCATTTTTCCAAAATTCGCGAATTTGCGGGCGATAGGGCGGTTGATTCAGAATTCGCCATAAATGGAGCCACTTCTGAAAATCAACAGATATTAACAAAACCAGGTGAGGATGTTAACGAAACAAAAGAAGATGTCAGCAAAGCAGATTTTTCAGAAGAAATCGGGTTTGTAGATTTGACTGGTGGCTTTGGAGTAGATTTCTCTTATATTGCAGCCCGGTTGGGAGTGAAGTCGATGTACGTGGAGCGTCAGGCTCATCTCTGCGATGCGGCGAAGGAGAATTTCGGGCGATTGGGCTTGAAGAACGCCATCGTGAAGAATGGGGATGGAATAGAGGTTCTTCATTCTTTTCATCCCAAGAAAAAAGATGTAGCATCAGCTGATGATTCTTTAGGCATCACTTATGACCAACCTCTGTCATTACTTAAGACCAACCTTGGTCTTAAGATAATCTTCATTGATCCTGCCCGTAGAGACGATGCGGGCAACAAGGTGGTATCCTTGAAGGATTGCACGCCCGATGTCACCGTTTTGCAGGAAGAGATGCTTTTGAAGGCTGATTACGTCATCGTCAAACTCTCTCCGATGCTCGACTGGCACCGTGCTATAAGCGAATTAAGCCATGTAAGAGAGGTTCATATCATCTCCGTGAACAATGAGTGCAAGGAGCTTCTTTTAGTGCTCTCAGCGCAAAATATGGGCAATCTCCGCATTTATTGTGTCAATGATGCCCAGTCCTTCGTCTGCGAAGAGTCGGATATGGAGGCTTCTTCCGTCAAGATTGCCCCATCCACGCTTGAAGAGATGCAGTATCTTTATGAGCCGAATGCGTCGTTGATGAAAGCCGGCTGTTTCGGCGTTCTTTCCGGGCGCTATGATGCAAGGATGCTTTCCAAGAACAGCCATCTTTTCGTGAGCCGTGAACCTATCGCCGCCTTCCCAGGCAGAAGTTTCCGCATCATCGCCGTATCCTCCTTTAATAAAAAGGAGTTGAAGCGTCATCTCTCAGGCATCACCAAGGCAAACATCGCCACCCGCAACTTCCCCCTCTCCGTAGCGGAATTGCGCAAGCGATTGAAGCTGAAGGATGGTGGCGAAATCTATATCTTCGCCACCACATTGAGCGACGAAAGCCATGTGCTGGTAATAACGGAGAAAGCTTAGAAAACTTACGCTTTCACAGAGCAAGGAGTTGCTATGCTTAGTGGAGTTTTGAAGTCTCCGACTGCTGTTGAAGCAAACATCCGCATCATGCGAGCATTCGTATCTATGCGCCATTTTATGGTGAACAATGTGGCGTTTTATCTCTTTAATGAAAAAGTTCCAAGTGGGAGAAATGCCACTTGGAACTTGACGTATTATTTTCTTTTTTCCTTGAAGAACTCCTCGAAGAAGTCCATTTGCTTTTGATTTTGAACAGGACCCAAATGCAGTCCTTCCTTCATAATCATCACCGTTGGTTTACCTTCCTGGTAGGTAGTCCAGAAAGGAAGGCTATCCCCATTTGGATTACCAGTCTTGGTAAAGTTGATCCAGTAGCGTGACATGATTTGCTCCATGTGCAGCTCCGTCTCGGTCATTTTTCCAGAGCCAAACTTATAGCCATAGATGAATGGCATCTCTGCCACATGGCTGGCTCCTCCCTTGCGGCTTTTCACGATGGTGTTCTCTGAGTCTTGGTCAAAGTAATACATATACACCTTGCCCTTGCCGGTCTTGCTCTGCAGGTTAGCCCAGGCATACGTTCCCCATGCAAAGGAGCCATCACGGAAAATGTCGGATTGAGCGAAGTAGGTTTCTTCCTCTGTCTTGGCAGGATAGAGACTGAGAACCTGGTCTGCCCAACTTCCATATATCTCATGGATTCTTTTCTCATAGTCACTTACACTGACAGGGCGGGTAAACATACTTCCTTCGTCGCTGTTGGTTCCTATGACGACATTAACATCATTGTAGTTTCCCTTTTCATAGAGCTTATACTGGTCATCGGTGATGGAGTAGCCGTCAACGTTCGGCCAGAAGGACTCAAAGGCGGTATTCTTCACGATGTCCATAGCCGGAACTTTTCTTAGCTGCTTCAAGTTCTTAGCCTTGAGTTTCTTTTGAAGGAGAAGTCCACCTGCTTCTGCCGCTTTGGAGGTGAGCATGGCTGTGTTACCATTTCTGCTTTCACCCACAGGCCAGAAGGAGCTACCACTTTCGCTGATGGCTCCTCGGAAGAGTCCCTTGGCAAGGGGAGAGGCGCATAGTATACTTACCGAGATACCACCGGCAGATTCTCCAGCAATGGTAATCTTGTCTGGGTCTCCACCGAAGGCAGCGATATTGTCGTGAATCCATTTTAAGGCCATCACTTGATCAAGGATGCCATAGTTACCAGATATGTTCTTGCCTGATTCCTTACTCAGCTCTGGATGTGCCATGAATCCCAAGGCTCCCAAGCGGTATTCTATGCTGCAATAGATGATGCCTTCCTTGACAAAGCTTTCCTGAGTTCCACTGTAGGAGCCAGTAAGAAAGGCTCCTCCATGAATCATCACAAATACAGGGAGTTTGTCATTCTTACTCTTGGCTGGCGTTTCCACACTGAGGTATAGGCAGTCCTCGCTCATGCCCAGCTCTCCACCATTTTGGTTAGGGTCGATGGGCTGTGGTGGACGGTCTCCCCATTTATCTGCTTTGAATACTCCCTTCCAAGGCTTCTTGCTCACTGGAGCTTTCCATCTGAGGTTGCCCACTGGTGCTTCAGCGTATGGGATTCCCTTGTATAGGGCGAATCCTTCATGTTCCACACCTTCAATTTCTCCTTGCTCCACTGTTGTTCTTAGCAGTTGGGCGTTAGCTGCCGATAGGCAAAAGAGTGTCAGGGCAGCTGTCAGTAGATGTCTTTTCAATTTCATTTCAGGTTATTCCATTAATTCCGCAACACTATTATCAATTAAACATTTTAAGCGCCTGAGCAACAAAAAGTTACTCTGGATTTTGCTATGTCAGAATTTTCACTTATCTTAGTGTTGCTAAAAGAAAACAAGCAAAATTCTGATATGACATGGCAAAGATACAAATTAAATCTGAGAAACTCACTCCTTTTGGAGGAATATTTTCGGGTCATGGAGCAATTTGACTCCATATTGTCTTCTGTAATCGACTCCACCCTCATAATTTCACTACTCATTTGATGAACCATCTCTCGCTTCATCCGACACTTCGCACTTCTCGCCAGTGTTGGAGAGAATAGATGATCGAGCTTTTTCTTATTGTGATTCCTTGGATAATATTAGTTTTCCGCCAGTGCTTAAAACTATCGGGAAGGATATTTGTTTGTTCAAGATGCCTATTGAGGGTATCTTGAACAAAAATATCCTTGAAATCGTTTTGTTATCTCAATGGAATGTTGTACTTTTGCGCTCATAATGATAATTGCATATTATAATTTAAAACAAACTATAAAGTTATGAACAAATTAAGAACTATCTATCTGTCGTTCATGTTTATCATGGCGATGAACATGGCGAGTGTGTTAAGTGTGAAGGCGGAGAACTATCCCTATCGCAGTGATTATCTTTGGCTAACCGTGCCCGACCATGCCGACTGGCTCTACAAGACGGGCGAGCAGGCTAAGGTGGAAGTAAGTTTCTATAAGTATGGAATTCCCCGTGACGGCGAGGTGAACTATGAAATTGGCGATGACATGCTGAAGGCAGACAAGCAGGGAAGCTTCAGGCTGAAGAACGGGCGTGCCATCGTGAACATGGGAACCCGAAAGACTCCGGGCTTCCGGGATTTGAGATTATTCTATAAGCTCGATGGTAAAACCTACCAGCATCATATAAAAGTAGGATTCTCGGTAGATAAAATTCAGCCTTATACCCAGGAGCCTAAGGATTTTGATGCATTCTGGCAGCAGGCAAAGGACGAACTGAAGAACGTTCCTTTGAGCTATACCAAGGAACTCGCCAAGGAATATTGTACAGATAAGATAGATTGCTATCTCGTTAAGCTTCAGATAGATAAGATGGGTCATGCGATGTATGGCTACCTCTTCTATCCAAAGAATGCCAAGCAGGGCGGTCATCCTGTGGTTCTCACTCCTCCAGGAGCCGGCATCAAAACCATCAAGGAACCTATGCGCAATAAGTATTATGCCGAGAATGGATTTATCCGCTTCGAGATAGAGATTCATGGTCTTGATCCACGCATCCCTGCTGAAACTTTCCTGGAGATAAGCAGGGGATTCAACGATGCAAACGGCGGATATCTGTCTAACGGATTGGAAGATAAGAACCGCTATTATATGAAGCATGTTTATCTGGGATTGGTGCGTTGCATCGACTTCCTGACCTCTCTGCCAGAGTGGGATGGTAAGAATGTGGCTGTGCAGGGCGGAAGCCAGGGTGGAGCCTTGGCTATTATCGCAGCTGGTTTAGACAAGCGCGTTACCCAGTGCGTGGCTAATCATCCTGCGCTCAGCGATATGGCTGCTTATGCCGAGAAGGGAAGAACGGGCGGTTATCCTCACTTCAATAAATATCATGAGATATTGAAGAACCAGGATTGTCTCAACACGATGGCTTATTATGACGTGGTAAACTTTGCCCGCAAGGTAACGGTTCCAACCTATCTTACCTGGGGCTACAACGACATAACCTGTCCGCCGACAACCAGTTATGCGGTATGGAATACGCTGAAGTGTGAGAAGGAAGCCTTGCTCACGCCAATCAATGAGCACTGGACTACCAGCGAGACCAATTACCAGCAGATGGTCTGGATCAAGGAGCATCTCATCAAGTAAGAGATTCCTTTTCCGGAACGAACATCTCGTCAAATAAAGAGATTCCTTTTCCGAAACGAAGCAATCTCATCAGGTAAAGATATTCCGCCAAAACCACCACTAAATGGGTGATATAGGCTAGTTTGGGGGGCTGTAATTAAAAATAAACCCCTAAAAAACTGCAAAAAAAGTAGCAATATTTGGTCATTTGGCGAAATATTGCTATTTTTGCATCCTATAATATTGCAAACTAGTTTGAAATCATGTCATTAATAGAAATTAAAAAGGTCGAAAGCAAGAAGGATTTGAAGACGTTCATCGACTTCCATTACGACCTCTACGAAGGCAACGAATACGATGTGCCTAATCTTTTCAGCGACGACATGAATACTCTGAGCAAGGACAAGAACGCAGCGTTCGAGTTCTGCGAAGCTGAGTATTATCTTGCCTATAAGGACGGCAAGTTGGCAGGTCGCGTCGCTGCCATTATCAATCATAAGGCAAACAATAAATGGGGCAGGAAGTCGGTCCGTTTCGGCTGGATTGATTTCATTGACGACCGCGAGGTTTCCAAGGCTCTTCTCAATGCTGTAGAAAAATATGGTAAGGAGAAGGGAATGGAAGATATTGTAGGTCCGCTGGGTTTTACCGATATGGATCCAGAAGGCATGCTTACCTGGGGCTTTGACCAGCTCGGCACAATGCCTACCATTTATAATTATTCATATTATCCGGAGCACATTGAGGCCCTGGAGGGTTTTACCATTGATAATAAGTATGTAGAGTATAAACTGATGGTGCCAGATACCATCCCGGAGAAATATTCCAAGATAGCGGCGATGATAGAGAAAAGATACAATCTCCATGTCCGCAAACTTACCCGTAAGGATATTTATGAGGGCGGATTCGGACAGAAGATTTTCGACCTCATCAATGATACATACAAGCATCTCTATGGTTATTCCGAACTTTCACAGAAGCAGATAGACCAGTACATCAAGATGTATCTGTCTTTGCTCGACCTGAACTTTGTGACAGCCATAGAAGACTGGACTACCGAGGATCATAAGATGATAGGTATCGGCATTACGATGCCTTCCCTTTCCAGAGCCCTGCAGAAGTGCCATAGGGGCAGGCTGTTTCCTTTTGGCTGGTGGCATCTGTTGCGTGCCATCAAGTTCCATAAGACCAAGATTGTCGACCTCCTGCTCATCGGTATCCACCCGGAATACCGTGCAAAGGGTGCCAATGCGCTGCTCTTTGCCGACCTGATTCCTATCTATCAGAAGTATGGAATCGAGTGGGGAGAAACACAGGTGGAAATGGAAGATAATGCTGCTGTGCAGGGACAATGGGGCGCCTTGGCTCCAATTCTTCACAAGCGCCGCAACTGCTATATTAAGAATATCAAGTAAATAGCAATTGTTGTATTTGGAATTGTCTGATAAACAGAATATTGCAATATCATTTGCTATATTATAAGAAAATAAATAAGAATTACTAAGGAGGAAATCATGGCAGAAGATAAAAACTTAAATAATAACGATTTGAATGCCGCTGATGAGCTTGCCAATGCCCCTCAGGAGCAGCAGCCGGTAGAATATACCGACGACAACATCCGACACTTGAGCGATATGGAGCATGTGCGTACCCGTCCGGGTATGTACATCGGTCGTCTAGGTGACGGTAATCTGCCGGAAGACGGAATCTACGTGCTCCTCAAGGAGGTGGTAGATAACTCTATCGACGAGTTCAAGATGGGCGCTGGAGCCAGATTGGAGATTGATATCGAAGACAATCTGCGTGTCAGCGTGCGCGACTATGGCCGTGGTATTCCTCAGGGAAAGCTCGTAGAGGCAGTAAGCGTGCTGAACACCGGAGGTAAGTATGACAGCAAGGCGTTCAAGAAGAGTGTCGGACTGAACGGTGTGGGTGTGAAGGCGGTGAATGCCCTCAGCTCTCACTTCGAGGTAAAGTCATTCCGTGACGGCAAGGTGCGCCATCTGAAGTTTGAGAAAGGTATCCTGCAGAGCGACAAGACCGAAGATACGGAGGACGAGAATGGTACCTTCATCTTCTTCGAACCGGATAATACCCTGTTCAAGAACTATTCTTTCCACGATGATTTCGTGGAGACGATGCTCCGCAACTATACTTATCTGAACACCGGACTCACCATCATGCACAATGGTCGCCGCATCCTCAGCCGTCATGGTTTGAAGGATCTCCTGACCGATAATATGACCAACGAGGGTCTCTATGAGATTGTCCACATGAAGGGCGAAGACATCGAGATTGCCTTTACCCATACCAATCAGTATGGCGAGGAGTACTATTCCTTCGTGAATGGTCAGCACACCACCCAGGGCGGTACTCATCAGAGTGCCTTCAAGGAGCATATCGCCAGAACCATCAAGGAGTTCTACGGCAAGTATGAGTATGGCGACATCCGAAACGGACTGGTGGCTGCCATTGCACTGAACGTAGAGGAGCCGGTGTTTGAGAGTCAGACGAAGATCAAGCTCGGAAGTACCACAATGTCTCCGAACGGAGGCGAAACCATCAATAAGTATGTGGGCGATTTCCTGAAGAAGGAAGTAGATAACTATCTCCATATCCACAAGGATGTGGCTGAGATTCTGGAGAATAAGATCAGGGAGAGCGAGCGTGAGCGCAAGGCGATGGCTGGCGTAACCAAACTGGCGCGTGAGCGTGCCAAGAAGGCGAACCTTCACAACCGCAAGCTGCGCGATTGCCGCATCCACTTCAGTGACGCCAAGAACGAGCAGAAGGAGGCAAGTTCCATCTTCATCACCGAGGGTGATTCTGCCAGCGGAAGCATCACCAAGAGCCGTGACGTGAACACCCAGGCGGTATTCTCGCTGCGAGGAAAGCCATTAAACTGCTATGGCCTGACCAAGAAGGTGGTTTACGAGAACGAGGAGTTCAACCTGCTGCAGGCTGCCCTGGATATAGAAGACGGATTGGACGGATTGAGATATAATAAGGTGATTGTGGCTACCGATGCCGATGTTGACGGAATGCACATCCGCCTGCTCATCATCACCTTCTTCCTGCAGTTCTTCCCAGATCTCATCAAGAAGGGACATGTTTACGTGCTTCAGACTCCATTGTTCCGAGTGCGCAACAAGCGAACCAAAATCAAGAACAAGCAGGCTGTAGCGGATGCTGATGCCAAGCTGGGACCTAAGGAGAAGAAGGGCGACTTCATTACGCATTACTGCTACAGCGATGAGGAGCGCCAGCAGGCCATCAAGGCGCTGGGTCCTGACCCGGAAATCACCCGATTCAAGGGATTGGGAGAGATTTCGCCAGAAGAGTTTGCCCATTTCATCGGTCCGGATATGCGATTGGAGCAGGTAACGCTGCACAAGACCGACCAGGTGCAGAAGCTCCTGGAGTATTACATGGGTAAGAATACGATGGAACGTCAGAACTTCATCATCGACAACCTGGTGATTGAAGAGGATATTCCGGAGGAAGACTCAGCACTGCTGGATTAGGTGAAGTGAAGAGTGAAGAACGAAGAGTGAAGAATTCAAGTGCTTTCGAGGGGTAACCATTGAAAAAAGCGCTGTTAACTGTTAACCTGTTAACTCTTGAAGGATTTCTCTCTTTCATAAGCTTTAAGTTTTTAGGAAATGAAGAAGATAATTTTATTTGCGCTCCTGGCGTTCCTGGCTGTAACTTCTGCCAGTGCCCAGCTGCGCATCAAGATGGGCAAGAACAGCCCGATAGAGAAGTTGGGTAGGGCGGAAATCGCCATTACCAACCTCTATGTGGATAGTGTGGATGAGAACAAGCTCGTAGAGGACGCCATCCGAGGTATGCTCGAGAAGCTGGACCCTCATTCTTCTTACGCCACGGCCAAGGAAACCAAGGCAATGAACGAGCCGTTGAATGGAAGCTTTGATGGCATTGGCGTGCAGTTTAACATGGTAGACGATACTTTGCTCGTCATCCAGCCCGTAGTGAATGGGCCTTCCGAGAAGGTTGGAATCATTGCTGGCGACCGTATCGTGGCGGTAAATGATACAGCCATTTCGGGCGTCAAGATGAGCAAGGAGGAAATCATGAAACGCCTTCGCGGTCCTAAGGGAACAACGGTGAATCTTACTATCGTGCGCCGGGGCATCAAGGATAAGCTCACCTTCAAGGTGAAACGTGACAAGATTCCTGTAACCACGATGGATGCGGCTTATATGATTCGCCCGGGCATCGGATACATCCGTCTGGGAAGCTTCGGCCTTACCAGTCATAAGGAAGTGACGATAGCGATGGATTCGCTGAAAAAGAAGGGAATGAAAGACCTTATCTTCGACCTCGAGGATAATGGTGGCGGTTACTTGCAGGCTGCGGCTCAGATAGCCAATGAATTCCTTCAGAAGGGCGATCTCATCGTTTATACCAGCGGTCGTGCAGCTCCCCGTCAGGAGTATAAGGCGCAGGCTAACGGCAGATGGCGCAAGGGCAAGGTGGTAGTGCTTACCAACGAGTTTACCGCTTCTGCCGCAGAGATTGTTTCCGGAGCCATCCAGGATCAGGACCGTGGCGTGGTGGTAGGTCGCAGAACCTTCGGCAAGGGATTGGTGCAGCGCCCGCTTACCTTCGATGATGGCAGCGAGATTCGTCTCACCATCGCCCATTATTATACGCCTAGCGGCAGATGCATCCAGAAGCCTTATAAGAAGGGAGACAGACTGGATTATGCGATGGATCTCGACAACCGTTACAAGCATGGCGAGTTTACCAATCAGGACAGCATCCATCTTTCAGATAGCTTGAAGTATTATACTTTACGCAAGCATCGTGTGGTTTATGGTGGCGGCGGAATCATGCCTGATTATTTCGTTCCGCTGGATACTACCAAGTACACCAAGATGCACCGTCAGCTGGCAGCCAAGAGCATTGTCATCAACCACAGTCTGAAGTTTATCGATGCTCACCGCAAGGAGCTGAAGAGCCAGTATAAGGACTTCAACAAGTTCCTGGCAACTTACGAGGTTCCTTCTTCGCTCATTGAAGGCATTATTGCAGAGGGCAAGAAGGAGAAGATAGAGCCTAAGGATGAGGCTGAATTGGCTCAGACGAAGAAATACCTGGCTGTGCAGCTGAAAGCCCTTGTAGCGCGAGATATCTGGGATATGAGCCAATACTTCCAGGTTTGGAACGAGACCAATGAGATAGTTCAGCGAGCCGTGCAGCTGCTGACTACGGGGAAGTAGATTAAGTGAAGAGTGAAGAACGAAGAGTGAAGAAACAACGTTCGGCGTCCGAAGGGAAAGCCAATTCAGGTGCTTTGCTCATGTAACTATAGAAAAAACGGCTGTTAACTGTTAACCAGTTAACCCGTAACCCGTGAGGTAATGATATAATAAAAGGTCGTGAGGTTTCTGATAGAACTTCACGACCTTTTATTGTGCATTTATCTTTTTCCGAATTCATTTACTTCTTCTCATGCATGCGATCCCATTTCAGATAGATTCCGGCAAGGATGGTGCCCGAAATACTGTGCCAGGCACAGCTGATGGCGCAAGGTAATACGGCAAGAGGCTGGGCAGCGAAGAAATTGCCCGCAAGTACCGTAGCAAGACCGGCATTCTGCATTCCCACCTCAATACTGATGGTACGCTTCTTGGCGGTATTGAATCCGGCAAGTTTTCCGGCGAGCCAACCGAGACAGTAACCCAGCGTGTTGTGGCAGAAAACCACTGCAAAAGTCCAGAGGAAAAGTGATAAGCCACGAGCCACCAAGTCATCGTGAACCGTAGAAATCACACCTCCTACGATGATTGCCAGACACGTAACGCTGATGCCCGGCATCAGACTCTGAATGGTAGGGAAGCAATCCTTCTTGCCATAGATATAATTCAAAGCGCAGCCGATGGCCACAGGGATAATCGTAACTATCAGAATGTTGATGAACATTCCCACAGCATCTACATGGATAATCTCGCCTGCCGTAATCTTCATCAGCAGCGGAGTCATCACTGGTGCAAGAATGGTAGAGGCGCAGGTCATTCCAACGGAGAAAGCCACATCGCCATGGCAGAGATAACTCATGATGTTGCTCGAAACGCCGCCCGGACAGCAACCTACCAGCAGGATTCCGAGTGCCAGGGCTGGGTCAAGATGCCACACATGAACCAGGGTGTAAGCCACACCCGGCATGATGATAAACTGGGCACAGGCTCCGATGAAGACATCCAGCGGGCGCTGAGCCAGAATCTTGAAGTCGTTGGTGGTCAAGGTCAGACCCATAGTGAGCATGATGATGCCGAGAATGACGGTTTGAGTAGTTCCGCGCACCCAGTCGAAGGTATGTGGGAAGAAGAATGTGAATACTGCAACGCCTATCACGAAGATAGATGTGTAATTGGCCAGCAGCTTGCTGAGCCCTTGAAATAACTTAAGCATAATTCTATTTCTTTTAAAATCCTGATATTTCTCTCTTATTATATAATCTCTCTTACTATCCTCCTTCTTTCCTCTCTTTCAATATTGGGTGCAAAAGTACGTCTTTTCTACTGAATAAACAAATTATTTAATAATTAAATATCAAATTATAACATTTTTCTTGGTTTGAGCTTACAAATCTGCACGAATCATCTTGGATTGTGCAATATCTGAGACAAAATAATTCGGCTTTTCTTCTTTAATTCCGCAACAAATGTGTAACTTTGCACCCATATTATCGATAATAGTCATAGAATGAACGAAGATTTTGATATAAGACAAGAGACGGTTTCTCCTGCCGAAAAGGAATTCGAGAAGGCGCTGCGCCCACTGAAGTTCTCCGACTTCAGCGGACAGAATGGCGTGGTGGATAATCTCGAAGTCTTTGTTGAGGCAGCCAAGTATCGTGGCGAACCGCTCGACCATACCCTCTTGCACGGTCCTCCCGGATTGGGTAAGACTACGCTGAGCAACATCATCGCCAACGAACTGGGCGTAGGATTCAAGATTACATCAGGCCCTGTGCTCGATAAGCCGGGCGACCTGGCAGGTATCCTCACCTCGCTGGAGCCTAACGATGTGCTCTTCATAGATGAAATCCACCGCCTTTCGCCAGTGGTAGAGGAGTATCTCTATTCGGCGATGGAGGATTACCGCATCGACATCATGATAGACAAAGGGCCTTCGGCACGCAGCATCCAGATAGATTTGAATCCGTTTACCCTCGTGGGAGCCACCACCCGCAGCGGACTTCTCACGGCTCCGCTCCGTGCCCGTTTCGGAATCAATCTGCATCTGGAATACTACGACCCTGAGACGCTTCAGAAGATTATCAAGCGAAGTGCCATGCTCCTGCAGGTGCCGATAGAAGATGAGGCGGCAGTGGAAATCTCCCGCCGCTCGCGTGGAACCCCTCGTATCGCCAACTCATTATTGCGAAGAGTACGTGATTTCGCCCAGGTGAAGGGCAACGGAACCATTACCTACGAGATTGCCCAGATGGCGCTCAAGGCGCTCAACATCGACCAGTATGGCTTGGATGAGATTGATAATAAGATTCTCACCACCATTATCGACAAGTTCCGTGGAGGTCCGGTGGGCGTAAGCACCATCGCCACGGCAATAGGCGAGGATGGCGGCACCGTAGAGGAGGTTTACGAGCCGTTCCTCATCATGGAAGGTTTCATCAAGCGCACGCCACGAGGCAGAATGGCCACCAAGCTTGCCTATGAGCATCTGGGCAGGAATCCGTATGGAAGCAACATCATGCAGGGTGACCTGTTTGAATAATGAGTAGTTATTAGTGATTAGTTATTAGTGATTAATGATTAGAGATTGATGAGAATAGGGATATTTACGGGTACATTCGACCCATTTACGATAGGACATCAGAACATCGCCGAGCGTGCCTTGCCTATGTTCGACAAGCTCGTGATTGCAGTGGCGATGAGCAAATTGAAGCACGCCAGCGAGGAAATCTCGAAGCGTGTAGAAGATATCAGAAAGGTTTTCCCGAAGGAATGTGCGGAATTGGTGGATGCGAAAGATGCATCCAAGGGCCACCGCCTTGAGGTGGTTGCCTACGATGACCTCACCATCGACCTGGCGCATCGCCTGGGAGCCAGGTTCCTGGTTCGCGGTGTCCGTTCTGCCAAGGATTTCGAGTACGAGCGAGAGCAGGCTGACATCAACAGGCAGTTGGGCGGCGTAGAAACCATCCTGCTGTTTTCCGACCCAAGATACAGCAGCATCAGCTCAACGCTGGTTAGGGAATTGAGATTCTTCGGAAGAGAAGTAGATGAATTCCTGCCGAAGGCGAAATAATGAATAATGTAGAATTAATAATGAATAATTAATAAGGGGCTCTTGGCGAGCCTGATTATTAATTGTAAATTATAAATTTTAAATTGAATTGCGTATGATAACATACAATGTAGATGGCGTGAAAATGCCAAAGATCAAGAAGCGTGACACCAGTGCCTGGATTCGCAAGGTGGCTGCCTCTCATGGCCGCAAGGTGGGAGAGATAGGCTATATGTTTGTAGATGACGAGAAGATTCTCGAAGTGAACAACGAGTATCTGGGTCATGATTACTATACCGATGTCATCACCTTCGATTATGATGAGGATGATGTGATTAACGGCGACATCATGATTTCGCTCGATACCGTCCGCACCAATGCCGAGCAGTTTGGCAAGACCTACGATGATGAACTTCATCGCGTCATCATCCATGGCATCCTGCACCTCTGCGGAATCAATGACAAAGGCCCGGGAGAGCGCGAAATCATGGAGGAGAACGAGAACAAGGCGCTCGCCCTGCTCGAAGGTGCTTCGATATTGAAGAAGTAAAGCTTCCGCAGAAAATGAGGAGTCATCCCCCTCATCCTCGGGGAAGTATAGAAAAACAGCTGTTAACTGTTAACCTGTTAACTTCTGAATGTGGCTAATGGAGTAAGCTGTTTGCCTGGGCGATGTTTCTCGTCCGATTTTTAGGCACGGATTACACGGATTACGCGGATATTTCTAAAAAAACACATGGCGCAAGCCTCCGCGTAATCCGTGTAATCCGTGCCTAAAAATAATCGTGCCTAAAAATTTATTCTATCGCCTTGATTCTTTCCCGGCATTCTTTCAATATTTCTTTCAATTCCTCCACGGTCGTGGCTCTCAGCATGGCGATTCTCGTCTGACGGAAATCGGGAATGCCCTTGAAGATAGGGGAGGCGGCAAGGTGGCGACGGGTGTGGAGAATGCCTCTGTACTCGTCGATGCGCTCCACGTTGATGCGAAGCTGCTCCTCCAGGAGGTCAATCTTCTCATCTACGGTTAATGGAGTTGCGCCTGTATTATCCAGATAATCACGGATTTCCTTGAAAATCCATGGCCTTCCGAAGGTGGCGCGGCCAATCATCACCGCATCTACGCCGTAGCGATCAAAGGCAAGTTTGGCTTCCTCCGGGGTGGTAATATCGCCGTTGCCGATGATAGGAATATGGATGCGGGGATTGTTCTTCACCTCTCCTATGAGGCTCCAGTCAGCTTCGCCCGTATACATCTGGCTTCGGGTTCTGCCGTGGATGGTGAGCGCCTGGATTCCGCAATCCTGTAGCTGCTCGGCAAGGTCGGTGATGATGAGGTTTTCGCAATCCCAACCCAGTCGGGTCTTCACGGTTACGGGCACGTTTACCGCCTTCACCACTTCTCTTGTAATATCCAGCATCAGCGGGATATTTCGGAGCATTCCGGCTCCCGCACCCTTTCCGGCAACCTTCTTCACCGGGCAGCCGAAGTTAATGTCAATCACATCCGGCTTCGCCTGTTCTACGATTTTTGCAGCTTCCACCATATCCTCGGTGGTTCTGCCGTAAATCTGAATGCCTACAGGGCGCTCCTCATCGCTTATCGTAAGCTTGCTGACAGTACTCTTGATGCTTCTCACCAAGGCTTCTGCCGATACGAACTCTGTATAAACCATGGCTGCTCCAAATCGCTTGCAGAGCATGCGAAAGCCAATATCCGTTACGTCTTCCATCGGAGCGAGGAAGAGGGGCTGAGGCCCAAATTCTATATTACCTATTTTCATCGTTTTATGAGGAGTTAAAGGAGTTAAGGAGTTAAAGGAGTTAAGACAAATGCTTCGAAAATGATAATCCTTGATATTCCTTCTCCAAAATTTCGGCTGCAAAGTTACACTTTTTTTATGAGAAATTGCCATGATATACAAAAAAACATGAGTATCTCATAACTGTTGTCTTAACTCCTTAACTCCCTTTAACTCCTTAACTCCTCCTTTGATTCACTTTAAAAGATGATACATTCCTCCTGCCAGGGTGCGGATGATTCCCTTCATTTCCATCTGGAAGAGGAGGGAGGTGAGGCGGGAGATGTCGATATTCGACTTCACGCTGATGATGTTGATCTGCAGGTCGTTGGTCCTGGAGAGGATTTGGACGATGAGCTCCTCCTCGGGCGATAGTTCCGGGAAGAGGCAGCGCTCGATGCCCTGCTGCTTGGCTCTCATCAGGGTTGCGTCATCTTGCCAGCGCATGTCCTTCACAAAGTCCTCGGCGCTGGTGATGAGGGTGGCGCCGTTGTCCCTTATCAGGTTGTTGCAGCCTTCGCTGTAGTGGTCGCCTATTCTGCCTGGGAAGGCGAAGACGTCACGGCCGTAGGATTGCGAAATGCCGCAGGTGATGAGACCGCCGCCATGAGAAGCGCTCTCTATCAGGATGCAGGCATCCGACATTCCCGCCACGATGCGGTTGCGGCGCACGAAGTTAATCTTATCGGCGTTTGTCTGGGTAAGGAATTCGGTGAGCAATCCGCCTTGCTCTATCATTCTCACTGCCGTATCCCTGTGTTGGCGGGGATAGAGGTCATCGAGGCCATGAGCCAGTACGCCCACGGTTTCGTAGCCGCAGGCGAGCGCCTGTCGGTGTGCCATGATGTCTACGCCATAGGCCAGGCCGCTCACGATGAGCACACGAGGGGAGAGCTGCTTCAGGTCGGAGATGAAGCGGCGGATGAGGTCTTCGCCGTATGGGGTGCAGTGGCGAGTCCCGATGATGTTGATGACCCGCTGCTGATTGAGGTTGGCGTTGCCTTTATAGAAGAGCATCAGAGGGGCGTCGTCACAATCCTTGAGTCGCTGGGGATAGCGGTCGTCGTTCATCGTTATCGGTTCTATGCCGTATCGGATGTCGTATTCCAGTTCTACTTCTGCGCGTTTGCGCGCCTCGTCGCAGTTCTTGAGGGCATTCACGAGCTTATCCGAGGCATCTGGGAGAAGGCTTCGGATGTCGTTTCTATGCTCCATGATGAGCGTGGCGGAGCCTGTTCTTCTGTATAGCTCCAGCATCCCTGCAAGGCTGAAGTAGTTGAGCCTTGTCAGGAGGATGGTGTTTAATATTTCCTGTTGGTCAGCCATAAGCTTTATCTTTTTATGGGGTTATAGATGGGAGGAAGGATGGAGAAGCAGGAGGGAGCACGGGGGACCGAGCGATGGAATCGCTCGGAACGGGAGCGCGAGGGGGCTACGCTGCTCCTTTATTTCTGCACCACAGTTCCGAGCGATTTCATCGCTCGGTCCTTCCCTGGTCTTTCCTCGGTCCTTCCCTGGTCTTTCCTCGGTCCTTCCCTGGTCTTTCCTCGGTCCTTCCCTGGTCTTTCCTCGGTCCTTCCCTGGTCTTTCCTCGGTCCTTCCTTTTCTTTTCTTTTCTTTTTCTTTCCCCTTTACCTCTTCAGGTATTCGTAACCGATGCGGCAGCGGAGGCATTCCTTCTTGTCGCAGTATTCCTTCTTCAGCTGGATGAGGGCCTGGCTGTCGCCGGCGTTTTCCACCACCAGGCCGCATTGCTGCCACATCCTTACTATGTGGTTGTTCTCGGCCTTCAGCTCCTCCAGGAAGTCGAAGGCGCGGTCGCAGTATTTCTCTTCTCCGCGGTGCCTGCCGTAGGCGAAGAGGATGGGGACTACCGTGTTGATGATGAGCAGATTGAGCGAGAAAGGGGAGATGTGTTTCTCGTTCTTTACGCTCGTGCTGCCAAAGGTATAATGGGTTGCCCAATACTCCGTGACGCTGGTAGAAAGCACCTTCTTCGCCTCTTTCACCGTGGTGGCCTCCAGCAGCTGGCTGAGGCTGGCACGGCGGTTGTAATAAAGATTGGCAAGCTGCGAGATGCGGATATGAGGGAAGTTCTGAGGGCGAAGTCTCAGGAATCGCCACAGCTTGTAATCCATCGGCTGCATCGAGAACTTATGCGAGAGATAGAGATATTCATTCCTCAATCTTGCGAAATAGCCGTCGTTCAGGGCGTCTTTCTGATAGTGTTCGGGGATGGTGTTGAGCTCCAGCAGTCCCGCCAGCCCCATGAAGATGGCTTCTATCTGGAAGAGGTCGTCCCGGTGATGGTCCACGGCTCTGAGCGGCAGGTTCAGCGCCCACTGCTCGAAGGCTTCGCCATTGATTCCGAAGCCGAAATTGCGCGCCAGGGTCACGAAATAGGCGTTCTCCCAATCACCGTTGCATTGTCGGACGCGCTCTTCTATCGCCTCTGTTTTCTGCGAGAGCCGTTCGGTTTGCAGGGCGCTCATCCACGAGTGGATGGTGAGCCTGGTGAGCGATGGAATGATTTGATAGCAAGGAGGATATTGGTCGATGGTTAAGAGTTCCTGATAGTGTTTCAGTACGTGTTCGGGGATGTTGAGCTGCATCTGCACAAGGGGTTCGCCCTTCGAGTTTTTGGCGTCGAGGTCGATGATGCCGCAGACGTGCAGTATCACATTGTCGTATCTTTCGTCCTTGTCGTGAGCATGAAGATACCAGTCGCTCGCCTTGTCGTGAATCTCCACGTTGCCCACCCATAGGGTTCCGTTGATTTTCAGCTTGGCGTTGAAGAAGTCGGGCCCTGCATTGCGGTTGTGGAGTCCGGGGTCGATAACTTCCACCTGCCGCTGGTCGGTGGTGGTAAGAGGGGAGAGTGGGAAGAGTTTGTGCTTCCACACGTAGTGAAGTAGTTGCTCCATATTGTTTCGGCTTTTATGGTTTATAGGATTGCCTCTTTCGGAACGCAAGTTCTTTTGCTTGACCTTGATGGATGCAAGTTCTTCGCTCGTGTGCGGAAGGGGAGTATTGAAAAATCAGCTGTTAACTGTTAACCTGTTAACCCTGAGGAGAGAGGTATTTCTCGAATGCCTTGTCGTAGTCCTCGCTGTTGCCCAGTTTGCCGTTGATGAGGCAGACGAGTTCTACGGTTGCCTTGAGGCAGAGCTTCTCGTCGCTGGCACGGAAGATGTCCTGATGGAAGACATATCTCACGCCCTGCTTCTCCAGCCACAGACGCGAGAGGAATTCATCATCGCATTGCAGCGGAATCTTGTACTGCAGGTTCATTCTCGCCACCACAGCATCCACGCCCTTGTTGTGCATTTCGGCAAAGCTGAGGCCGCATTCCTTCAGGAAGAGATGGCGGGTATGCTCCATGTAGTGCAGATAGTTGGCGTTGTTCACAATGCCCTCAATATCGCACTCGTAATCCCTCACTTCCATCTTTGTCTCGAATATGTATTTGCTCATCATTTTCTCTTTTTTAGTTACTAAATGAGGCTAAAAGCCTTAAATCACTGCAAAAATAACCAAAATTTTCTATTTATTATTATAATAACAAGGATTTTTCAAGGTTTTTCAAAGAAAAAATTGTATTTTTGCCGAAACGTTTGGTTTGAGGAGGCGAAGAATGACGATGCAAAAACGCAATGGCAAGCTTTCTCCTTCTCCCTGCCATACGGAAATATCGGTTAGAGTAAAACAAATAAAATTTAGATAAAGATGAAAATTGCTTTGATCGGCTACGGAAAGATGGGACACATGATCGAGGAGATCGCCCTGCAGCGTGGCCACGAAATCGTATGTAAGATTGACGTGAATAACCCTGAGGATATCGACAGTCCGGAGTTCTGCTCTGCCGATGTTGCCATCGAGTTTACCAACCCTACTGCCGCTTACGGCAACTATCTGAAGGCTTTCTCCCACAACGTGAAGGTGGTTTCTGGTTCTACAGGTTGGATGAAAGACCATAAGGAAGACGTGGAGAAACTCTGCGCCGACGGTAAGCAGACCCTTTTCTGGGCGTCTAACTTCAGCATCGGAGTAGCCATCTTCTCTGCCGTAAACCGCTATCTGGCTAAGATCATGAACGGTTTCCCACAGTACTCTGTCTGCATGCAGGAAACCCACCACGTGCACAAGCTCGATGCGCCATCAGGCACAGCCATCACGCTTGCCGAGGAAATCATCGACAACATCGACAGAAAGAAAGATTGGAAGCGTGGCGTTACTTATTGGACAGAGGATGGTCATCACGATGAGGGCGATGCAAACATCACCGATGAGGATTTGGTCATCAACTGCGTACGCGATGGCGAGGTTCCTGGAATCCACGCCGTGATGTATGATTCAGATGCTGATATGATTACCATCGAGCACAGTGCCCACTCACGCAAGGGATTTGCTCTCGGAGCTGTTCTCGCTGCTGAGTTCACAGCCAACCATTCCGGTTTGCTCACAACCTCAGATTTGTTTAAGTTCTAATAAATCTAATAAATATGATTGACAAGCAGAAACAAAAACTCAATATGAAGGTGCAGTGGGCGAAGTTCGTAGTAGTTCTCGCCCTCTATCTTCTCTTTCTGGTTTGGGTAGAGAGCTGGCTGGGACTCATCGTGGTTCCGTTCATCTTCGACGTTTACATCACCAAGAAGATTCACTGGCAGTGGTGGAAGGATGAAGAAGGCCCTGTGCGCTTCATCATGAGCTGGGTTGATGCGCTCGTGTTCGCGCTCGTAGCGGTTTATTTCATCAACCTCTTCTTCTTCCAGAACTACGTTATTCCGTCCTCCTCTCTCGAAAAGAGTCTCCTCACGGGCGATTATCTCTTCGTGAGCAAGGTAAGCTACGGACCTCGCATCCCTCAGACTCCGCTCACCATGCCTTTAACCCAGCACACTATGCCGCTGGTCAACGTGAAGAGCTACATTGAGTGGCCTCACTGGGATTATCGCCGCGTGAAGGGATTGGGCAACGTGAAGCTCAACGACATCGTAGTGTTCAACTATCCTGCCGGCGACACCCTCTGCAACGAGGAGCGCTATCAGGCGAACGATTACTATCAGATGGTTTACTCCATTGGCGACCAGATACTGGAGCAGAACGGCCAGCAGCAGGATGTCCGCGTGCTGAACCCATTGCAGCAGCGCCACTACTTCGAGAAAGTGTATGCTGCCGGTAGAAACTACATCCTGAACATGCCGGGCGAATATGGCGACATCATCAGCCGTCCTACCGACCGCCGCGAGAACTACGTGAAGCGCTGCGTTGGTTTGCCGGGACAGACCCTGCAGATCAAGAACCGCATCGTTTATCTTGACGGCAAGGCAAACAAGGAGCCTGATAATGTGCAATATACCTACAAGATGAAACTCAAGGGCGAGTTCCCTATCGACCTTGCCGATGAGCTGGGAATCACCAACGAAGACCTCCTGATGTATAATCAGAGCGGCGTGATTCCACTCACCAAGAAGGCTTATCTCGCCCTGAAGGCGGACAAGAACCTCGTGGAGAGCATCTCCATCAACACCGATGCAAGATACGGCGACCTGTATCCGCTCAACGCCTACACCGGCTGGACATGCGATAATTACGGTCCTGTATGGATTCCGAAGAAGGGCAAGAGCATCGCTCTGACGCTGAAGAACCTGCCTGTTTACGAGCGTTGCATCAAGGTTTACGAGGGCAACGACCTGAAGGTAGACAATGCTGGCCGCATCTTCATCAACGGCAAGCTGGCGAAGAGCTACACCTTCAAGCTCGACTACTACTGGATGATGGGCGATAACCGCCACAACTCAGCCGACAGCCGCTACTGGGGCTTCGTTCCTGAGGACCACATCGTGGGCAAGCCTATCTTCATCTGGTGGAGCCACAGTCCTGATCATCCAGGCTTCTCAGGCATCCGCTGGAACCGCCTGTTCAACTTCGTAGATAACATCAAGTAAGCAAAGATAGATTTGAAAATCGCAGTTAAATTCCTAATAGCTTTAGGTTTGTCGTTGCTCCTGGTATGGGCGGTGCGAACCTTTGCTTTCACTGTCTTCACGGTGCCCGCCGGAGGTCTTCCTCCGCAGCTGAAAGCAGGCACTCGGGTGATAGTGGATAGGATTGACTGCGATTTTTTCAATCGCGGCGATGTAGTTGTCTTCACCGATTCCGTGTTTGCTCCGGCTAAGAATCAAACCAAGGTCAAAGGTCAGAGACAGACTGGAAATCAAGTTCAGCCTAACCCCCGGAAATTCGTCTCAGAGGCTTATTTCATCGGTAGGATAGAGAAGCTTCCGGGCGATACGATTCTCATCGATACGGTGAAGTATATCATTCCTACGGTGTGCTGTAAGCGCTGTGGCTGCAAGGATTGCCGCTTCTATCTCCTGAAGACCCCAACCGGGCAGCAGGTGGTGCATAAGCATCAGATGATAGGCAAGGCTTACAAGCTGTTCTAAACGTAAAGAGTAATCATAAAGTTCAAATCTCAAAGTTCAAAGTAAATTGAAAGCCCTTCTTTCCTCCACATATTTCGGTCCCATCCAGTGGTATCAGAAGCTGAACCGCTACGATGAATGCCTGATAGAGCGCCACGAGAGCTTTATCAAGCAAACCTATCGCAACCGTATGATTATCCCGACCACCAGCGGCCCCCTCTCGCTCACCATTCCCACCAATCACGACATCTCCCTGTCGATGAAGGACATCCGCATCTCCGACCACGCCAACTGGCGCCACGTCCACTGGAATGCGCTTCTCTCCGCCTATGGCGAGAGCCCTTTCTTCGAGTATTATCAGGACGACATCCGCCCCTTCTACGAGAAGAAATACGAGTTCCTCTTCGATTTCAACATGGAGACTACTGAGAAGATGATAGAGCTCCTCGACATCCGTCCCAAGATTTCAATCACGGAGGAGTATATTTTAAGTGAAGAACGAAGAGTGAAGAGCGAAGAAACAACGTTCGGCGGCCAAGGGGAAAGCCAATTTGATAGCATTGCTGATCATAAAGTTCAAAGTTCAAATCTCAAAGTTCAAAGTAAAGAAGTTCAGAGTATATTTGATTTCCGCGATGCTATTCGCCCTAAGAAGCCGCTTCCTGACGCAGAATTCGTTCCCAAGCGCTATTATCAGGTCTACGGGCAGAAGCACGGTTTCCAGCCGAATATGAGCATCCTGGACCTCCTCTTCAATGAAGGCAACGAGGCGATATTCTACCTATAAATCATCAAGGTAGAGTATCGCCTCGCTCCTTTCTTATAATTCAATGAGCCTGGTTCTGTAATTAGAAGTAGTAGGCAAGCTTTGCGCGCAAGCCATTGTGATCGATTCCGTATTTATATTTGCTGCCGTCCCAGCCTGCCGGCTGCTTGTAAGTGGAGGACATGCCGCCAAGATTCACGCCAGCCGACCAGTGCTTGCTGAGCATGTATTCGCATCCCATTTCCGCATAGACGCCAAAGCCATCTACGGTGGCGAAATCGTCGTCTGTGCAGGCGTAGCCAAGGCTCAGCAGCAGATTCCAGATGAAGCGCTTGTTGGTCTTGTAGGCCATTTTGTAACCCGCACCGATGAAATAGTTCATGATTACATCGTTGACGTCATTGCCGCCGTTTCTAGGGATTTTCACCTTGGTTCTGCTGCCCACGCCATTAATGGAGAAGCCGATATAAAAAGGACGGCGGGTGCCCTTCAGTTTCCACAGATGGGCGTATTCCATGGTCACGTCGAAGCCGGTAGGCGTTCTGCCCAGTTTATCGCCGTTGGCCGTAAGAATTTCGTTGCTGAGCCATGAATATCCGCTGCTTACGCTGATGCTGTTGGCTGGCAGATAGCGCTTCTCGTTGTCTGCATCTTCTACCACAACCTTCTTCTCCTGCTCTTGCGCGCAGGCCTTCTGTGAAGGAATTCCACTCAAAAATAGCGCTAGTGAGGCGCATGCAGCCAATTTTGCTGCTAATTTTGAATTCATACGTTTAAAAATTTATTGTTAATATTTTGGCAGCAAAGGTATTAAAAAAAACGGAATCCCATAGAACATGCATGAAAAATATATAGAAAATGTAACGTTAAAAAAACTAATCCATAGTTTTCTGCCCCGCAACTCATGGTTTTCTGCCAGGGAAGTCATGGGTTGGCCGATGTGAAATCGTAGTATTCTGCCTTCTCTTGTCCTTATTCTAACGATAAATGATGACCGGCCCTGGTCATCATTTATGACCCGTTAAAGCCTTCATATAAGCCCATTTAGCCCTCATCTCCCGTTGCTCCATTCTCCTCCTCATCAACCGGGCAGAGTTAACAGGTTAACAGTTAACACCCCAAAAATGCATACTCCCCCTCCCACACATATAAAAATAAGTATATATATATATAATATAATAAGGTACGCAAGGGGGAGGTAGGAAAAAACAGCTGTTAACTGTTAACCCTGTTAACCCCTGCCGCTCCCAGATGCTCTTTTAGGAAATTTAAACAAGTATGCTTGGTGGTGTCATCAAAAAAACGTACTTTTGCGGCTGACAACAAACAATATCAAACATAAAAACGACAATGAAGAAACTGAAATTCCATATAGTAGGTCTTACCCACAACGACGTGAAAGGTCGTGAGGTAGAATACGCCAGGGAGGCAGAGGGCAGAACCATCTGCCTTGTGCCCGATGACGCCAATCCCTTTGATATGCTGGCTGTGAAAGCTTACGACAAGCAGCTTTTCATCGGCTATGTCTCAGCCCTGGAAGGCGAGGACGTAAGAGCCCTCATCATCGCCCGGAAGGGCAGAAACCTGCGCACCCGATGCCTGGGCTGCAACAGCAAGGAGGGAGGCGATGAGAAGTCGGGACTCCAGCTGATAGTGGAGGCGCGGGTAGACGTATCAGAGCAGGAGATAGAGCAGGCGCGCAGGGAAATCTATGATGACGGAATCTATGACGACTGGCACTATTCCGGTCCCATTCTGCCCATCGACAAGCTGACCCGTTTCAGCGATTGCACCATGATGCTGGAAGGCGTCATCAACGACATCATCAGCATTCAGGAGCAACTCTCACGGGATTCAGATTCCTCTCGTGATTCAGATTCCTCTCATGATTCAGATTCTTCTCGTGATTCAGATTCCGCTGAAGCCGATAAGAACCCTCTTGATGCCGATTCCCGGTCGGCGCTGGAGGCAGAGCTGCGCGACAACCTGGAAGAGGCTAGGGAGCGGCTCAGCAGCTTCATGGAAATACAGCGAAGCGATTATTCGCGCGAGATGACGCAGACGAGAAACCGCATTCTCAACAACCTCGACCTCATAGACGATGAGGAAATCCATCGCATGGGCGAGCAACTCTATACGGAGATGGGATTCATTACCAGTTCCGCTTATCGTGAGCGTGCAGCCCAGTCTTTCTTCGTAGAAGCGCCTATCGCCATCAAGAAGAAGCAGACGGGCGCCTACGACTATAAGGACCAGCTGGACGCCATAGAACAGCAGCTGCACGCCTTTCCCTATTCGCTCTATCCCACGTTCAAGGCCGACCCGGTAGATTTCCTCCGCCAGGTGTTCTATAAGCGTGTGCCCCGCAAGAAGATGCTCCAGCTGCTTTCCGGCATCGTCCTGATGATTATAAACGGCAGGGTGAATGACGTGAAGCAGTGGGGAAAACACGGTGATGCAGCATCGCTGGAGGCGATGAAGGCGATGAAGGCGGTGGGTGCCAAGCCTTCGAACGAAGTGAAGAAAGAGAAATTCTTAGAACTGGTTGATTTGGTAATTCCGAAGATAGCGGTTTATAAGAAAAAAGGCTGTTCTGAAGTGCTGGTGAAAAGTCAATCCGACTGGTTCCCTGTGTTCCGCCTCTTAAACGGGTGGGGGCTATTCAATATGGGAACTCCTACAGCCTTCTGCAAACATCTGGCCCACCTGTATGAAAAACTACCTCCGGAGAATACGGAGCGTGCTCCGCTCTGCAAATGGAAGGATCTTGCGCAGGTGAAATCTACACCATTCGAATATGCGGCTCTGGAATGGTGGAAACTTGATTCAGATAAGTTGGGCTCGGTAAGCATAGAAAGATTCAATCATTATTGCGATATTGTGAATGCTTTCAAGAAGATTTTGGGCGAAACATCCTATTTGGAGAATGTGGATTTGAAGGAAATCTTGCCGAAACTGGTGGATAAGGAAGTGCCAGCCCCGGACATCAAGAATGATGACGAGATGACGGCGGGAGATGGTAGCTAGCGGGGTATATTAATACCTCGCTTATACCCCTCTTATACCCTTTGATGATTCTTTATACCTTGTTTTATACCCTCCTTATACCCCTGCTTTTTTATTTCAGAAAAAACTTGTAAACGGCTTTTTTTTTGTTTATCTTTGCATCGCTTTTCGGAAGAGAAGTGGCTGGTTTTCAATAATCCAGTCATTGTATAATCTAAATAATATTCAAATGGTAAACAACAATCTTTCTTTTGATGAATGCAAGCAGATGAGCAGCCGCCTCATTGCCATGAACCCTAATCGCAATGCAAACATGGGGCAGATTGCTACTTATCTCCTCGATTACTACACCGAGCTCACCAAGCAGTCCTGGCTCAGCACCCTCGTGGGGCAGATTCGCGACCTTACCGCCAAGCAGAATCAGATGGGCGAGGAGCAGAAGCAGACTGAGGCCTACAAGCAGCTCGACAAGCAGATTACTGCACTCAAGAAGCAGCTGCCTTTCCGTTCGCCTCACTACTTCCACTTCCTGGACGACCACCGTGCCCAGAAGTCCATCGACCCGGAGGCTTTCACCTTCCAGACTACCGTAGACATCGATAATCCGGAGGAGGTAGAAGGAGCCGTGAAGAGAGCCCTGCTCCTGAACGGAATGTTTGATGAGTCCCAGGAGAAAGTCGCCCGTGAGCAGATGTTCACCGCCGATGAAATCGAGCTTTGGAAGGGAAAAGTACTTCATGTGGAACGCTCGGCACGCAACAAGGCCCACATCGACATCCGCATCCCTGTAGGGATGACCATCGCTGAGGCTCAGAGCGCCTTCTGCAAGCTCATCCATGCCACCGAAGACCCAAGCTGCGTTACGCCTGAGCGCATCATCTTCATCACTGATGCTGCCAGCCAGATTTATACTGCCGACGACTGGTACAAGCACCTGGATAAGGAAGCTGTGGCTGAATATCGTGAGGCTTACAGAAAGAGAGGACTGGATATCGACGGCCGTCCGATGGATATTGATTCCGCTCCAACCGTAGATTTCCAGCCTGTCGAGAGCGAGGAGGAGAAGGCGAGAAGGGCTGCCAATATCGTGCAGTATGAGCAGACCTACGATGGCGTTCCTTATGAGGAGATTACCAAGGCGCTGGTGGATTTGATGGGCGGCGCTCCTGCCCATGGCAACCGCAACAACTTCATCTATCGTGAAGCCTGCCTGCTCAGATACATCTGCAATAGCGAGGCGGCTTGGATTAAGCAGGTAATCGAAATCTTCGGCGAAGACGAGGAGAAGGCGTTCGCCTCTGTAGAGAGCGCCTGCAAGGTGGCTCAGTCCTCTGAAATGCCCCAGCTCGTGAAGCAGGCGGTGGAGCTCGCCCGCAAGAATCATCTCGCCAAGCAAGCCACCGAGAAGGCAGGAATCTACGCCGAAGTTCCGCCCCAGTTGCCTGCCAAGCTGCCTAAGCTCATCAAGCTGCTCACCAGCAAGGTAGAGGATGATTTCAAGGCACCTGTGGCGATGGCGGTCTTCCCTCCGCTGGCAGCTCATCTCAAGGGCGTCAACTTCCGCTACATCGACAATCAGGTGCATGAGGCGGCTATGATGAATCTGCTCGTAGCGCCGATGTCGTCAGGCAAATCGGCGGTAAACGGACCTATCAACAGCATCATCGAAGACCTGGTGCAGATGGATAAGGTGAACCGTCAGAAGGAGCAGGAATGGAAGGACGAGGTGAACACCATGGGCGACAACAAGAAGAAGCCGGTGCGCCCGGAAGACATCTGCATCCGCATCGTTTCGCCCGACCTTACCCGTGCTGCCTACATCCAGCGTCTGGACGATGCGCAGAAGGCTGGCGATGCCTATCTCTACTGCAAGATGGACGAGGTGGACATGCTCAGGAAGTTCAACGACCCTAGCCAGCTGATTCGTCTCTGCTGGGACAATTCAGAGGACGGTCAGGAGCGTGTGGGCACCAAGAGCGTTACTGCCCGCGTGAAGACCCGTTTCAACTGGAATGCTTCCAGTACCATCGCCGTTACCCAGAAGTTCTTCTCGGTTCGTGAGGTGGCTGATGGAGCCGTGAGCCGCCTGTCACTTGCCACCATCTTCCGTTCAGAGTTTGCTCCTTGTCCGGTTGTGGGGGAATATGATGCGCAGTTCAAGTCGCAGCTGGCTCCTTACATCCATCAGCTGAATGCCGCCAGCGGTTTCAAGGAGTGCAGGAAGGCTCGCCAGCTTATCGAGCGCCTGGGCAGTGAGCTCATGGAGCTGGCTCAGCTGGCTTACAACAAGCCTTACGCCGAGTTTGCCAAGCGTGGTTTGGCGAATGGTTTCCGCAGGGCGATGGTGCTTTATCTGGCGAATGGCGAGAAGTGGGAGAAGGCGATAGAGGATTTCATCGTATGGAGCGTGAAGTATGATTTGTGGTGCAAGATGCGTTTCTTCGGCAATCAGATGCAGGAGGCGATAGATGCAGACAACCGTTCTATCTATCATGCATCCGGTGTGAGCAATCTTCTGCTCTTCGTTCATGATACTTTCGATAAGGCAGAGATTCAGGAAGTCTGCATGGTTCATGGCACCAAGACCAAGCTTGCCGTTCTCCTGTGCACCTGGAAGAAGCGTGGCTTCATCGTGAAGAACGAAGACGGCACCTTCTCCAAGACCGCCAAGTTCATCGGCAAGTACGGGCACTACGGAACGCCGGGAATGGCTGCGTAGAATAGGTTAGGCACGGATTATGCGGATTACACGGATGTTCTATGAGATTATGAATGCGTTTTGATTGACTCCCGTCAGGTGTCCCGGCGGATTTGCAATCCGCCGTCAAAAAGATTCGACCTATTAAAATCGGGGGATTTGCAATCCCCCAACACCAATAGGGAAAGCAATCTTGCTTGCTGCGGATTTCAAATCCGCAGATTTTCAATAGGTAAGGACCTTTTTTAACGCCGGATTTCAAATCCGGCGGGACGCCTATCGGACGTATTTTTTGCTTGATGCCTAGCGAAAGGCTCCTTCGCTTTTATCAGTTCGCCCTGAACCAACGGTCACCGGCCGAAGGTAAAGGGCAAAAGTTATGCGGATTACATGGATGTTCTATGAGATTATGAATGTGTTTTAATTGACATGAGAGGCTTAAATCCGTGTAATCCGTGTAATCCGTGCCTGATTTCGTAATGGGAATGTAAAGGTTCTTGACCTTAATCAAGAAATCGGGGTGTTCTGAAACTTTTCTCCTGAAATGTTTGTGCGCGAACACAAAAGTTCGTACCTTTGCATCGGAAATAAGAAAAAAGGATAAAAGATTGATAATATCAGGATACGAAAGGTATTGATTATAAGGAAGAAAGATTGATTACATCAGGATACGAAGGTATTAGAATCTAGGTAAAGATTGAAAAAGGGATAACAATAAAAGATTGTTAATAAAAAGGATAAGTTTGATTTAAAGTTAAGAAAGGGAAAAGTTATGTTAGTATTAGGAATTGCATTCGCAGCAGTAGTAGCATTTGCTGCAACAGTTGGTGCAGCAAGCAACAAGCTCGCTTAAGTAATAAGCCAACGAGGTAAGGAACTTTAAAAGTTCAGAAAACAGTAATTGAAGCAAAGTAGGAAGCCAATATGGGCTTCCGAGATGCAGAGGGAGAGTCAACAGGGCTTTCCTGGGATTGAGGAGCGGATGATGCTCCTTTTTTCGTTTAACATTGAATATCAGACAGACATACATATATATAAAAGGAAATCGGGTTGGTTAACAGTTAACAGCCCGATTTTCTTTGTTTATATCCCTATTCGAGGATGATTTTGAGATTTACTACATAGAAGAAATTACGTAACTTATTGATATGTAGGTAAATATATCTCTTTTGAATTTATTTTCCAAGATATGGCTTCAGGATTCTTACCCAGTTCTGGTAGCCTTTTCCGAGCAGATGCAAGCCATCGTTGGTATAATCCGGGTTCATGTCCTGGGTTCCAGGAGCCACGAACTCAGAGAAGAGGTCGATGTAGGTCAAGCCACGGCGGTTGGCGATTTCCTTGATCAGGGCATTGAGGGCAGGAACATCCTTCTTGCGGCTCATGTGGTCAACAAACATGTTGAACTTTGGGTTCAGCGGCAGAACGCTCTGCAGATAGAGTCGGGTAGAAGGAGATTCGTTCTTGATCCGTTCAGCAATCTCATCGATGTCCTTGGCGATGTCCTCGACGTTGCGGCCGCCGGCGAGGTCGTTAATGCCGATGAGCAGGAAGATCTTGGCAGGCTTGCCCTTGGTGATGACGTGGAGGCGGTCGAGCATGGTATCAGCTCTATCGCCGCTGATTCCTCGGTTCTTGACGTGTGGGTTGTCAAGCAGTTCTGCCCATTCACCTCCGTTGGTGATGCTGTTGCCCAGGAAAATGATGTCCTTCTTGCTGGTTGGGAGAACTTCAAAGAGTGTAGCTCTCTGATCAAAGAAAGTTGTGTGCTTGCGTCCTTGAGCCTGTAAGGTAGTGCAGGCGCAGAGAAGGCAGATTGATAACATGATTTTTTTCATCATAAATTTTATATTAAGTTAGTTATTAAATGTGTATTTTAAAGCTTTTGCCCTTTCAGGGCGTTTGGGGCGTTGCCTCTGCCTTTCAGGGCGTGTGGGCAATGGCTTCTGCTTTTTGCTTTTTGGCTTTCTGTTAAGAACTACTTGAAAATCAGGGTGGTGAGTCTGTCTTTATCAAACAGCTCCTGAGCCACGGCTTGAATCTGGGCGGCGGTAATCGCATCCACCTGCTCATAGAGGCGGTCAACGTTCTTCTCCCAGCCATAGTGCAGGAAGCTCTTGCCGAAGTCGAGGGCGAAGTTCTCACGGTTGTCGCAGGCCACGCCTATCTGACCCTTGATCTGTTTCTTGGCAGCCTTGAGCTGCGCATCGCTCAATGGCTTCTGTATGAACTTATCCAGCTCCTTGCGGACCAGTCTGAGGCAGCGCTTCACATCGTGTTCATCGCATCCGAAATAGATGCTCCAGGTGCCCGTGTCGCCATAAGCCACCATCGTGCTTTCTACGGTGTAAACCAGTCCGTTGTGCTCTCTGAGGGCGAGGTTCAGCTTGGCGTTCATACCCGGTCCGCCCAGCATATTATTGAGCAGATAGAGCGGCATTCGGCGGTCGTCGTTCACATCGTAAGCGCGGGTTCCTATCATCACATGAGCCTGATGCGTATTCTTCTGCATCACGATTGTCTGGCCAGCAACTTTACTTTGAACATTGAACTTTGAGCTTTGAACTTTATGATTTGCATCGCCTGCTTCCATTTCTTCCGTAGGTGTTTCTTCCGTAGGCGTTTCTTCTGCAATCCTTTCTTCCGTAGGCGTTTCGGCGGATTTGCAATCCGCCGAGCAAGCAAGCTCTCGGCCTTTTGGGCACTCTCCCAAAGCCTTCCTGATAAGCTTCACCAGCTTCTTGAAATCGATATCCCCGTATGCGAAGAATATCGCATTATCCGGCCGATAAAGCTTCCTTGTGAAGCGGAGCGCATCCTCCGTCTTGAAGGAGCGAACCTGCTCGGCAGTGCCCAGGATATTATGCCCCAGCGGCGAACCCTTGAAGAGGATATTCTCGAATTCATCATATATCAGTTCGGCTGGCGAATCATTATAGCTCTCAATCTCATCGCAGATCACCTCCACCTCCTTGTCTATCTCCGCTTGCGGATAAACCGAGTGGAAGACGATGTCGGAAAGCAGGTCCACTGCTCTTGCGATGTGCTCCTTCAGGATGGCAGAGTAATAAACCGTGCCCTCCTTGTTGGTGTAGGCATTCAGGTCGCCGCCCACGCTCTCCAGGCAGTTGAGAATGTGCCACGCCTTGCGTCGCTCGGTGCCCTTGAAGGTGACGTGCTCGCAGAAATGCGCCAACCCCTCCTCGCCCGGCTCCTCGTTGCGGGTGCCGGCGTTTATCTGGTAGCCGCAATACACCACCTTGCTATCCGATGGCAGATGGATGATGCGGAGTCCGTTGTCTAATGTATAAGTATTGTATTTCATTTCAAGGTGCAAAGTTACATTCAAAATGTAATTTATCCAAAATATTGGGCATTTATTTTGCATTATCGCCAAAAAGACTTATCTTTGTCCCCAAAAACAATATAAAAGAGACATAAACAATGCGTAAGGTTATAGGAATAGGAGAGACCGTGCTTGACATCATCTTCAAGAACGGCAAGCCGATAGAGGCAGTACCGGGTGGCTCATCGTTCAATGCAGTCATCTCGTTGGGACGTGCGGGCGTGAATGCTTCGTTTATCAGCGAGGCGGGCAACGACCGTATCGGAGAGTATGTGATTCAGTTCTTGAGAGATAATGGGGTGAATGCTGACAACGTGAGTATCTTCCCTGATTCGAAGTCGCCACTCTCGCTGGCGTTCCTCGACGAGAACAACAATGCTGACTACATTTTCTACAAGGATCATCCTCACGACCAGCTGGAGTTTGCCACTCCCGAAATCAATCCCGATGACATCGTGCTCTTCGGTTCGTTCTTCGCCCTGAATCCTGTGGTCCGTCCTCAGGTGGCAGGCTTCCTGGAGTACGCCAAGAGTCGTGGCGCCATCCTCTATTATGATGTAAACTTCCGCTCTTCTCATCAGCATGAGATTATGAAGATTACACCTAATCTGATAGAGAACCTGGAGCACGCCGATTTCGTTCGTGGCAGCCACGAGGACTTCGGAATCCTCTATAAGAAACCGGAGGCTGACAAGGTGTATAATGCCGAAATCAGTTTCTACTGCAAGAAGTTTATCTGCACCCAGGGCGCAGAGCCTGTAGAGGTTCGTGCCGAGAACGGCTTTGCCAAGAGTTATCCTTCGGAGAAGATGAAGCCGGTGAGCACCATCGGTGCCGGCGATAACTTCAATGCCGGTTTCGTGTTCGGACTGATCAAGGATGGAATCACCCGCGAGGATATCGACCGCGGCTTATCTGAGGCGCAATGGGATAGCCTGCTTGCATCGGCCCAGGATTTCTCCACCGAATGCTGCAAGGACATCTACAATTATGTTTCCAAGGAATTCGGAGAAAGAAAAAACTTGGAACTTTGAACTGGGAACTTTGAACTTTATGATTAGTAGAAGTTGTTTGAGAAACAGCATATCATAAAGTTCAAAGTTCAAATCTCAAAGTTCAAAGTTCAAATCTCAAAGTTCAAAATAAATAATATGACAGAAATTACAAACAAGATTTATTACGTAGGCGTTAACGACCGCAACAAGCATCGTTTTGAGGGCCTCTGGCCATTGCCTAACGGAGTGAGCTACAACTCGTATATCATTGACGATGAGAAGGTAGCGCTGGTAGATACTGTAGAGGTAGATTTCTTCACCCAGTTCCTCGAGAACATTCACGAGGTGATTGGTGACCGTGAAATCGATTACCTCATCATCAACCACATGGAACCTGACCACAGCGGTTCCATCGCCCTCATCAAGAAATATTACCCTAACATCAAGATTGTGGGCAACAAGAAGACCCTGGGAATGCTCGAAGGCTTCTATGGCGTAACTGATGACGTGGTAGAGGTGAAGAATGGCGAAACCCTCTCTCTGGGCAACCACGAGCTGAGCTTCGTTCTCATCCCTATGGTTCACTGGCCAGAGACGATGGTAACGCTTGATGCGAAGAACAAGGTGCTCTTCTCGGGCGATGCCTTCGGCTGCTTCGGTGCGCTGAACGGCGGAATCATCGATATGGAAATCAACTGCGAGACTTTCTGGCTGGAGATGGTTCGCTACTACTCAAACATTGTGGGTAAGTATGGAATCCCTGTTCAGAATGCCTTGAAGAAGTTGGCTGGCGTGGAGCTGGATTATATCTGCTCAACCCATGGTCCTGTTTGGCACGAGCATATTGAGAAGGTAATCGGCATGTATGATAAGATGTCGAAGTACGAGACGGAGCCGGGCCTCGTTATCTGCTACGGCACCATGTACGGCAACACCGAGCGTATGGCCGAAATCATCGCCCGTGCAGCAAGCAAGGCTGGCGTGAAGAACATCGTGATGTATAATATCTCGAAGACTCACCACAGCTACATCCTGCGCGACATCTTCCGCTACAAGGGTCTTATCGTGGGTGCTCCAACCTACAATGCCGGTCTTTATCACGAGATGGAGGTTCTCCTCTCTGAGCTTGCCAATAAGGACATCAAGAACCACCTCCTTGGCTGGTATGGTTCTCATTGCTGGGCAAGCAAGGCTGTGGCTAAGATTCAGGAGTGGAACGAAACCAAGCTCCACTACGAGCCAGTGGGTGAGCCGGTAGATATGAAGCAGGCGATTACTCCAGAGGTCAAGGCGAAGTGCGAGGCTCTGGGTAAGGCAATGGCTGAGAAGCTGCTGGCGGAATAAAAGTTTAAGGGCGGAAGAACAACTGGGTTAACAGAGTTAACAGTTAACAGTTGTTTTTCCGCTCTTTCTTTGTTTAAATACCTTAAATATTCCGTGTAAATTACGATAAAACTTGGTGAAGTCGAGTAAAAAGTGTACTTTTGCTGCAAAAATATGTGTCTTGACACGAAAATTTTCAGTGAAATGATGTATTTTGAGCGCAAGGAATATCTAGATAAGCTTATCTCTGCCGAAGGCAATGGGATGATAAAGATTATCACTGGCATCCGCCGATGTGGTAAGTCTTTCCTCTTGTTCAACATCTTCCGCAAGCATTTGCTTGAAAGAGGTGTTGCGGAGAACCATATCATACAGGTAAATCTTGAAGACCGTAGAAACAAGAAACTTCGTGACCCTGATGCTTTGCTGGAGCATATAGATGCTCAGATGGTTGACAAGGAGAAGTATTACATTCTCTTGGATGAGGTTCAGATGGTAAAGGAGTTTGAGGATGTGCTCAATTCCTATCTTCATGTAGAAAATGCTGAGGTGTACGTAACTGGTTCCAATGCCCGGTTCTTGTCAAAGGACGTAATCACAGAGTTCAGAGGACGAGGTTGGGAAATCCGTATTCATCCATTGAGCTTTTCTGAATACTACGAGGTTGTGGGAGGTGAGATGCAACAAGCTTTGGAAACCTATTATCTGTATGGTGGATTGCCTGCTGTGGTGCAGATGGAAAGCCCTGCAGCCAAGCAAAACTATCTTCGAGAGATTTATGAGACCGTTTATCTGAAAGATGTATTGGATCGAAATCGCTTGAAGAATCCAGAGGGAATGAAAGAGCTGGTACGTCTCCTTGCATCTACGATAGGTTCTTGTACCAATGTCTTGAAAATCTCCAATACGTTTAAATCGGCTGGTGGAGTAGAGATAAGTGGCAATACTATCAGCAGGTATTTGGAATACCTGCAGGATTCCTTCATCATCAGCGAGGCTTTGCGCTATGATGTGAAGGGGCGCAAATACATTGGTACTGGTACCAAGTATTATTTCGAGGACATCGGTATTAGAAATGCCGTGGTAGATTTCCGACAGATAGAATTCACCCATATCATGGAGAATGTGGTTTATAACGAGTTGCGGAAGCAGGGGTATACTGTGGATGTGGGGTCAGTGGAGAACTTCAGGCGGGATGAGAATGGCAAACTGCAGCGTAGGAATCTTGAGATAGATTTCGTGGTGAACCGTCATGATGAACGCCTCTATATCCAGTCGGCTTACGCCTTGCCGGATAAGGAGAAGGTAAATCAGGAGCAGGCTTCTCTTTTGAATATAAACGATGGCTTCCGCAAACTGATAATCGTAGGGGATAGATATCGTTCGGGTTATAATGAAGAAGGCATTCTGATGATGAGCCTCTCCGATTTCCTCTTGGGGAAAGAAAATAAGGGATAGATGGTCTTGAAGAAAATATCAAGAGCGGAAGGACAACAGGGGTTAACAGAGTTAACAGTTGTTTTTCCGCTCTTTCTTTATCTTTATATAGGATTTTTATGCCTCGCAGAGCCTTGCCAATTCTTCCAGGTTATTCGCCACTTCAATCACATCTCGCCAATCGCCGCGAATCATGCTTTTCTCTGCCATATCATCCAACAGAGCGATGGTGGAGTTCCAAAAGCCTTTCATGTTGTAGAGAATCACCATCTTGTGGTGGTAGCCGATGGTGTGGGCGGCGGCGATGGTGAAGATTTCATCCAGGGTGCCGACGCCGCCAGGAAGGGCTACGAAGATGTCGCTCTGGGCGAGCATCAGGTCCTTGCGGTCGCTGAGATTATCACATGGAATCTCGATGTCGAGGTCTGGGAAGGTTCTGCCGCCTCGCTCTACAAGCGTAGGAACCACACCGATGGTTCTGCCGCCATTCGCCTTTACTGCCTTGCCGATGCAATCCATCAGACCGGAGTTGCAGCCGCCGAAAACCAGGTCGTGGCCGTTCTCAGCCATCCACTTTCCCATCTCTTCAGTCATCGTGAAGAAGTCGGGGTCGATATTCTTATTTGCTGAACAAAAAACTGCTATTTTCATATTGCTTTATCTTCTATTTGATAATGTTTTATCCGTTATTTATTGATGTTTTATCTTCTATTTGCTAATGTTTTATCCGTTATTTATAGATGTTTAGGCAAAGGTACGCAAAAAAATCGAGATTATTAGGCTCTTTTTGCGGATAATTTCTTAATTTTGCAAACTATAACTAATCTTATAAACAGGAAGATAGATTTCTAACAAAACAAGACAAGAGAATGAAAAGGATTATCGCATATAGTATTATAGCATTGTTGCAGGCGTCGGTGTCGCTTGCTCAGACCCCTGTGTCGCTTGCACAACCCCCTGTGTCGCATGCGCAAACCCCTTCGAAGCCAAAGCTTCAGAAGCGGGAGAAGTATGAATGGCAGGGAGAGATTCCTACCTATGTAGAAACGCTGAAGAAGGAACTGACCTATCCGATGGCTTGGGGAAACAGTCCGATTAAGAACTTCAAGAAGTGGAAGAAGGCGGCAAGGGCGAAGGTATTCGAATGCATGATGACGCCTCCGAAGGCGGCTGCGGCTTGGGATATGGAAGTATTGGGCGAGGAACAGAGAGACGGATATAAAGCGCAGAAAATTGCCTTCAATATCAACGCCTATTCCCGAATTACGGCTTATCTCCTGATTCCGGATTCTGAATACGGAAAGAACTCGAACGCAGAAGATGGAAAGAACTCGAAAGCAGAAGATGGAAAGAACTCGAAAGCAGAAGATGGATTGCTGCTTTCTGCTCAGAATAAGAAAGCTGGAAAATTCCCAGCCGTGGTGGCGCTCCACGACCATGGTGCCCATCTCTTTATCGGAAAGGAGAAGATGATTCGCCCTTTCTTTATCGCTTCTGAAGAGCAGGATGCGGATGGGAAGATTTCTGAAAAGAAGAAGGCTGCCAACCAGGAAATATTGGATGATGCGGATGCGTGGATAAACCAGCTTTATGAGGGGCAGTACGTGGGCGATTACCTGACGAAGCATGGCTATGTGGTGCTTTCGATTGATGCGCCGATGTGGGGAGAACGAGGCCGGAAGGAGGGCGTGGACAGAAACAAATACGACCTGATAGCCGGCAACATGATGATGCTGGGTAGAGACCTCTCTGCCTTCATGACTTACGATGATATTTCCAGTACCGAGTTCCTGGCTTCGCTGCCGATGGTAGATGCGAAGTGTATCGGATGCGTGGGCTGTTCGATGGGAGCCTATCGCTCGTGGATGCTCTCTGCATTATCGGATAGAATCAAGGTGGGTGCTTCTATCTGTTGGATGATTACCACCGATGCTCAGCTTACCCGAAGATTTGGAAGAAAGGAGAATGGCGGTTTTGCGAATTGCATCCCAGGGTTGAGGCAATATCTCGACTATCCTCACATCGCCTCTCTCGCCTGTCCGAAGCCGATGCTCTTTATCAACGGCACAAAAGACAAGCTCTTCCCTGTGCCTGGTGTAAAGGATGCTTTCGCCGAAATGCACAAGGTTTGGAAGAGTCAGGGAGCAGATAATCTGCTGGATACGGAGCTTTGGGAAATTCCTCATTCCTGCGGTTTGAAGGCGCAGGAGAAAATGCTGGAGTTTCTGGATAAGAATCTGAAATAGGGGTTAACAGAGTTAACAGTTAACAGCTGTTTTTCTGTACCTTCTTCTCTAAAATATCAAAAGTCTACTACGCTAACCCCTTAAAAAATGGCGTTAGCGTAGTAAACTTTTGCGTTTTGCTTGTGTTTCCCGAGAAAAAGTTGTATATTTGCACCCAACAAAATATAAAGTTTGCAAGTATGGGTACTTTTAATGGAATTATAGGAAGACAGCGTGAGATGGCTCTGTTGCAGGAGATTTACGAATCTCCTAGGGCGGAGTTCGTGGCTGTTTATGGCAGAAGACGTATCGGTAAGACCTATCTTATCGACAAGTTCTTTGGCGATAAGTACGACTTTTATATGACGGGTATCTATGAGGGTACCCGTAAGGAGCAGTTGGCAAACTTTGCCCATCAGCTGGAGTTTTATTCTCATAAGGATCAGAAAACTCCAAAAGACTGGATGGAGGCTCTGTTTATGCTTCGCAAGTATCTGGAGACATTAAAAAAGGAAAAACCAGTACTCTTGTTCTTTGATGAAATGCCTTGGCTGGATACCCGTTATTCTCGCTTTCTCAAGGCTTTCGAACTGTTTTGGAACGAGTGGGCTTCGAAGCAGGACAATCTGAAACTGATAGTTTGTGGTTCGGCAACCACCTGGATGACGAATACCTTGCTGGGCAACAAGGGCGGTTTGCACAATCGTGTGACTCGCTCCATCTATCTCCGTCCGTTCAATCTGGCAGAGACGGAGGAGTTTCTGGTTTCAAGAGGATTCTCGATGGAGCGCTTCCAGATAGCCGAGTTGTATATGGCGATAGGTGGAACCCCTTTTTATCTCAATATGCTGAATCGTTCGCTGAGCGTGGCGCAGAATATCGATGAACTCTTCTTCTCATCCAGTGCCCCTTTGAGAAGCGAATATGGCTTTCTCTTCAAATCGCTCTTCAAGGAATCCACGCTCTATAGAAGGGTGGTGGAGGCTTTGGCTAAGAAACTGAAGGGAATGACTCGCCCTGAGTTGATAGAGGAGCTGAAGGTGGAGGATTCCGGGTATGTTTCTACCGTGCTCTCTGACTTATGCAACTGTGATTTCATCCGCAAATATTCGGCTTTTGGCAAGATGGATAGGGATTTCATGTATCAGTTGACCGACCTGTATTCGCTTTTCTATCTGAAGTATGTGAAGAACTATCATGGTGAGGATGAGCATTATTGGAGTCATCGCCAGATGGATATTTCCAGTTGGGAGGGCTATGCTTTCGAGCAGGTTTGTCTGCATCATATTCCTCAAATCAAGAGGAAGTTGGGAATCGGTGGTATTCTGTCGAATATCTGCACGTGGTCGTGCCGTGCTTTTACGGATGCAGAGGGTAATAAGCAACCTGGGGCACAGATTGACTTGATAATTGATAGGGGAGACAAGACGATTAATCTCTGTGAGATGAAATTCGTGAATCATCCTTATTCCATCACTCCCGATTATGCGGCTTGGTTAATCAAGCGCAGGGAGTTGTTCAAGCAAGCTACAGGAACGAAGAAGACTCTCCATCTAACGATGATAACTTCGTATGGTGTGGAGCATAATGCCGGTTGGCAAAACATTCAGAACGAGGTGGTGCTGGATGATTTGTTCAAAGTAGAATAACATGGTTTTTATGCTGTAGTATTTCTTTATTGCAAGCAATTTTTAAATTAGTGATTTTGAAATAACTAACTGAGAAAATACTAGAATATAAAAGAGCGGAAGAACAACCGGGGGTTAACAGAGTTAACAGTTAACAGTTGTTTTTCCGCTCTTTTCAATATGATTTTACCATAATTCAGCAGGCGATAGATCCTTGTCCTTTCTGCCCATCAGATAGTAATCGGCAAGGAACTGGATGTAAGCCTGGGTAACCTTCAAACCGATTTCTCTTACATATTTGCTGGTGAAGAGGTTGGCATCAGGCAACATATTGTTTTCTATCAGCTTGCACACAATCTCGTAAGGGAATGGACGGCCCAAGCCAGAGATGATATTGAAGCTGTCGAGCTCTGCATGCTCAGCGTTGTAATATGGATTCTCAGGCGATGCGATGCAGTGGGCCATACCGAAGCAGATATTGATTCCGGTATATGGACTTCCGCAAACGATGATTCCCTTCTCGTACTTTGGAGGGAACTTGATGTTGGCTGGTAATTCGAAACCAACTTCCTTTAGGAAACTCTTCAAGGTCTTGACATCCTCCAGGAAGATGAACTTATCACCGTAGCCCTTTGCCTTGAGCAGGTTGTAATCGTTGATAGGCTGCTCGTGGTTCACCTGAGCCTTCTCTGCCTCAATCTGCTCCTTGTTCTCCTCGTAGTTTGGGTTCAGCAAAGCACCCGTCTGCCACCAGTCGCCACCGAAGTAGAAGAGATTGGTAACCATCAGCTGCTCGCCACTGAGGAATGCGCTGGCATCTTCGATATTGGTAGAATCCTTTCGAACTCTATATAACTTCTCTTCCTCAGCATCCTTATCAGAAGCATCTTTCTCAGAAGCATCATACAAATCCTTCAGATAGAAGAAGTTCTCATCCTCCTTGATCATCTTGAAGGCACGGGTGCCCTTGTAGTCGATTTCTGTCCAGAGTTTGTGGGCAGGATGATGTTCGCTCACCTTGGCAAGCCATTCGGCAGAGGTGAGGGCGAGGAGGTTGTTGCGGCTGTTCATCGTATGCTCTATCTGGATAGAGTAGGCGATGACATCATTGAAGCCCTGTGGAGAGTGGGCGAGGCGCTCCAGCTCCATCTGAAGGCGGAAGCGGTTTCCCACGTTGAAGAAGCAGCCATAGTGGAACCAGGCTAAGGCATCGCGATATTCATAGAACTTGTCTTCATCGGTTGGCAATTCGCAAAGGAAATCGTAGAGACGCTCGTTCTCCGGCGCTGTCTCGTATTCCTTGTCGAGCACATTATAAGCCATCTTGGCTGCCAGCTCCAGGGTGCTAAACAGGAATGGTACAGGTTCCTGCACATAACTGCTCTGCTGGTAATGGTGCCAGCACAGGAACTTGATGTCTGCATAGTTGATTTCGTCAGGATCGTATGGAGACTCATCATCGTTCAGCGTATTCTGGATAAATTCCTTCTCGTTCTCGTAGAAAGGAATGTAAGTGCCATAGCGCTTCTTGCATTCTGCAGTAAAGGTCTTCCAGATGCAGGTACCTGAGATGACGTCCTCAAAGTAGCCGGCGATGCTGAGTGCAAGCTGCTTGGCTTCTTCCACGTTCTTAAACTGGTGGGTGAAGCACGCCTCATCGAGGGCATGGTATATTTCGTTAGCCAGTTCTGTATAGTACTGATCTACTTCATTTGGTTTCTCGTATGGATGCATTGTCATCCATTCTTGGGTGAAAATTACCTTTTTCATATCTTTCGATTCTTTGTTATTCGAGGTTATAATCGATATTCGTTGTGATGCGATGTCGTTATTTCTCGGGTTATTATATCTATTTGTTAGTCGTTCGGCATGAAATGTCGTCCGAATTATCTGTAAAGATAATGCAAAGATAATGATTTCTGCGCAAAAAAAGCAAGAAAGTCACATTTTTTTCGTATCTTTGCACCCGAATTTAGGCAATCTTAATAAATACGTACGATTGCCGCAAGCGTTTCGGAAGGATTTTGCACCCTAATTCATGGCTGGGAGGGTGAATTCGGCCTTCCATTTTGATTATAATGAATTAAGGTTAAAAAGATTTGAAGACATTTGAAGAATTGGGCGTGAGCGAGGAGATTCGCCGTGCCATCGAAGAGCTTGGATTTGAAAATCCAATGCCAGTTCAGGAAGAAGTAATCCCATATTTGCTTGGTAATAAGAACGACGTGATTGCGTTGGCGCAGACCGGTACGGGTAAGACTGCATCTTACGGTATTCCGGTTATCCAGAAAACTGATGCCAGCAGCAAGCAGACACAGGCTATCATCCTCAGTCCTACACGTGAGCTCTGCCTCCAGATAGCAGACGATTTGAACAGTTTTGCCAAGTACATCAACGGTTTGCATATTGTCGCTGTTTATGGCGGTACCGACATCGGAAGCCAGATTCGCACCCTGAAGCATGGTGTGCAGATTATCGTGGCTACCCCTGGTCGTCTGCTCGATTTGATTAATCGTGGCGTGGCTCAGTTGGAGAACGTGAACAACGTGGTGCTTGATGAGGCTGACGAGATGCTGAACATGGGCTTCTCTGAGAGCATCAATGCCATCTTCGAGAACGTGCCGGAAGATAGAAACACTCTGCTCTTCTCGGCTACCATGAGCAAGGACATCGAGAAGATTGCCCTCAACTATCTGCACGACCACAAGGAAATCGTAGTGGGTTCGCGCAATGAGGGTGCTGAGCATGTAAACCACATCTACTATCTGGTAAATGCCAAGGACAAGTATCTCGCCCTAAAGCGTGTGGTGGATTTCTATCCGCGCATCTTTGCAATTATCTTCTGCCGCACCAAGCTGGAGACTCAGGATATTGCAGATAAGCTGATTAAGGACGGTTATAATGCAGAGGCACTGCACGGCGACTTGAGTCAGCAGCAGCGTGACCTCACCATGCAGAAGTTCCGCAACCATACCGTTCAGTTCCTGGTGGCTACCGATGTGGCTGCCCGTGGTCTGGACGTAGAGGATCTGACTCACGTTATCAACTACGGTTTGCCTGATGATGTGGCTAGCTACACCCACCGAAGCGGTCGTACGGGTCGTGCCGGAAAGAAGGGAACATCCATCTCTATCATCCATACCAGAGAGAAGTTCAAGGTTCGCCAGATTGAGAAGCAGATTGGCAAGGAGTTCGTGGACGGCGTTTTGCCAACTCCAGAGGAAATCTGCAAGAAGCAGCTCTTCAAGACCATGGACGACATTATGAAGACCGATGTGGACGAGGATCAGATTGAACCATACATGGCTGAAATCAACCGCCAGTTTGAGTACATCGACAAGGAGGACATCATCAAGAAGATGGTAACCATCACCTTCGGTAAGTTCCTCGATTACTATAAGAATGCTCCTGAGATTATCAAGCCTGAGACCGGCAAGGGTTCCCGTGGCGGTGAGGGTCGTGGAAATCGTGGCGAAGGCCGTGGCAAGGTTTCCAATGGTCGCAGAAAGCATGAGACTGAGGCTGGTTTCAAGCGCCTGTTCATCAACCTGGGTAAGGCGGATGGTTTCTATCCGGGCGAAATCATGCAGTATCTGAACAAGCACGTGAAGGGTCGTCAGGAGGTGGGTCACATCGACCTGCTGAGTAAGTTTGCCTACATCGAGGTGCCTGAGGAGGATGCGAAGCGCGTGATGAAGGCATTGAACGGTACTGAGTACAAGGGCAGAACCGTAAGATGTAACGATGCTGATGAGGAAGGTCATGGCAGAGCAGCCCGTGGCGGACGTGATGCTGAGAGCCGTGGCGGCCGTTCTTCAGAAAGAGGCGGACGCAGCCGCAGAGGTTCTTCTGATGATGCAAGAGACTCTCGTGATTCTCGTGGAAAGGGAGGACGTGGAAGCCGTGGCGAATCTCGTGGCGGCAGAAAGTCTCGCTCTCAGGAGGATACAGGCGATTGGCGTCAGTTCTTCCAGAACAACGACAACGTGAAGTTCAAGGGTGAGGAACCAAACTTCGAGGAAGAAGGCTGGGCTCGTCGCAGACCTAAGAAGAAGTAATTTAGGCAGCGATTTATAATAAGATGAAAGCCTGCATCAAAAGGGATGTTTTGATGCAATATTCATATTTTGCGGTAAGAATACAGCTATTTCTTTGGTAAATTGCGGTGTTTTTACCGCAATTTTTGTATATTTGCAGCCGTAAACATCAAATAAGGCAAGAAATATGGAATTATTGAAGCAACTTTCAGACAATCTTATCAAGCGTACCGATACTCGATACCTACGATATATGTATCATCAGATTCCTTGGTCGAATCGGATGACGGCTCTTGTTGGACCTCGTGGAGTCGGCAAGACAACACTTCTTTTGCAGTATATCAAATTGAATCTTCAGATAAAAGACACACTCTACGTGAGTGCGGAATCCATCTATTTCGCTAATCATACTCTCTTTGAAACTGCAATGAAGTTTAGCCAACTTGGAGGCAAGCATCTTTTTATCGATGAAATACATAAATATAAGGGATGGGCTACAGAACTTAAAATGATATACGATAATCTGCCAACCTTGCAGGTGGTTTTTACCGGTTCTTCTGTGCTTGATATTTATAAAGGTACAGCAGATTTAAGTCGACGAGTACTGGTCTTTACGATGCAAGGTTTGTCTTTTCGCGAATACATCGGTATGGAAAAGGGCATAGACATTCCTGTCTCTACATTGGAACAAATCGTAAACAATGAAGTCGTTTTGCCGGAGGAGATTGAGCATCCGTTGGCATTGTTTAATGAATATCTGTGCAAGGGCTACTATCCTTTTTCTAAGGATGAGGGCTATCGGATGCGACTGAATCAAGTAGTGAGTATGACTTTGGAGACGGATATTCCACAATATGCCAATTATACGGTGATGGTGTCCAGAAAATTGAAGGAACTGATGCAGGTAATAGCTGATAGTGTGCCTTTCAAGCCAAACATGAGTACCATTGCTACAACTATCAAGGTAGATCGCAATAATCTGCCCGATTACTTCGAACTTATGGAGCGTGCAGGTTTGATAGCCCAACTTCACGAGTCCACAGAAGGTGTGCGTGGTTTGGGCAAGGTAGAAAAGGTGTATCTTGATAATACCAACCTCTCCTTTGCTCTCTCTTCTTCGGTGCCTGATATTGGCAATCAACGAGAGACTTTCTTTTTTAATCAGATGCGTGTGAATCATGCTGTCTTCAATTCTCCAATCTCTGATTTCATGATAGAAGACAAGACTTTTGAGATTGGTGGTAAAAAGAAAGGTCAGAAGCAGATTTCTGAGGCAAAAGAGGGATATGTTGTGAAGGATGATATAGAGACAGGCATGGGTAATGTTATTCCACTCTGGGCTTTTGGTATGAACTATTAGACAATTATAAGTTAATGAAGAAAACTATTCTTATCGCTTGTCTGGGACTGGTAAGTCTGGGCTTGCAAGCACAGAGCATTTCGCTCGCTGGTGAATGGAATGTGGAGTTGGGAAAGAGCGGTAGTGCTTTCGTCAAGAGTAAGCATGCCTCGCAGGGTGAGGTGAAGCGTGCCATCCTTCCTGGTACCATCGATACGAACCATCTGGGATTCGCTCCGAAAGATACGATGGAAACAACGCATCTTACGAGACTCTATGCCTATAAAGGAGCTGCTAGATATTCCAGAACCATCAATATCCCGAAGGATTGGAAGAAGAAGCCGGTAGAACTCTTCCTGGAGCGTACCCGCCCGACATGGGTGTATGTGGATGGAGAACTGGTGGACTCCTGCAACTTCATCTCTACTCCTCAGCGCTATCTTCTGCCCAAGAAGGTGAAGCCGGGCAAGCATTTCCTGGAAATCGTGGTGGATAATGGAAGAAGTGTGCCTGAGCAGGTTTACGGTTCCAGCCATGCTTATACGGAAGATACGCAGACCAACTGGAATGGAATTATCGGAAGGATAGAACTCCAGCTAGCCAGCTCTGTAGAGAGCAAATCTGCAGAAACTCTAACAGGAGCAATCCCTAGCCGTTCTGTAGCTTCTCCTTCCACCCTTCAGATGCCTGATTTCGCCAAGGATTTCCATATTGAGGGCGCCCACTTTTACGCCAATGGCCATAGGATATTCCTTCGTGGCAAGCACGATGCGGCTGTATGGCCGCTGACGGGACATGTGGAGATGAGCGTGGAAGGCTGGATGAAGTATCTCGGAACCTGCAAGGAGTATGGAATCAACCATGTGCGCTTTCATTCCTGGTGCCCACCGGAGGCGGCTTTCGTGGCTGCGGACAGTCTGGGAATCTATCTCCAGCCGGAGCTTCCTTTCTGGGGTTCTTTCGATAAGAAGGATGAAAGGCTGATGGCGTTCCTGCATCAGGAAGGCGAAAATATCCTCAGAGAATATGGTCATCATCCATCTTTCAGAATGATGGCGCTGGGGAATGAACTCTGGGGCGACATCGACAAGATGAAGGAGTTTGTGGATGATTTCCGCAAGATTGCGCCAGAAAAATACTATACCTTCGGAAGCAATTACTATCTCGGTTATCAGGGAATAAAAGAAGGAATGGATTACTTCACCACTTGCCGCATCGGAGGCGAGGGATGGGGCAAATACAATACTCATACCCGTGGTTCCTTCTCGTTTGCCGACGCCTACGATGGAGGAATGATCAATCATTTCCATCCTAATTCTACGATGAATTTTGATGAGGCTTGCGATAAAGCCGGAATCCCAATCATCTCTCACGAAACAGGCCAGTTTCAGACCTATCCTGATTATCGGGAGATGAAGAAATACACCGGAGTGCTTCATCCTTATAACTTTGAAGTGTTCCGCCGCAGGCTGGCTGCAGCCGGAATGCTTTCGCAGGCAGATGATTTCCACAAGGCTTCGGGCTTATGGAGCGTGAAACTCTATAAAGCCGATATAGAGATGGATTTGAGAACCCGGAATATGGCGGGCTTTCAACTGCTCGATATTCAGGATTATTCCGGTCAGGGAAGTGCTTTCGTAGGCATCCTGGATGCGTTTATGGAGAGCAAGGGAATCACTACGCCCGAGGAATGGCGCCAGTGGTGCTCGCCTGTGGTTCCTCTGCTGGAAATGAAGAAGTTCTGCTTCGAGGATGGCGAGAAGATTCTGGCTAAGGTAAAGGTAGCCAATTATGGCGGTTCTTCGCTGAAGGGCAAGAAACTGAAATGGCATCTGGCTGCCGAGAACGGATTGTTCTGTATGGATGATGGAACTTTCAGTACCAAGGATGGTGAAGTGAGAAAGAATGTGGGTGACTTGATGGCTGAGGATGAGGGAGTATTGAACATCTTTTCATACGATGAAGGTTTGGTGGATGTGGGTGAACTGAATGGTGTTTTCCACGTGCAGAAACCTACCAAGCTGCTTCTTACATTAAACATTGAAGGAACAGAGGCAAGAAACTCCTACGAATTTTGGATTTATCCGAAGAAGACGTTGGAAAAGAAGGGCGTCATCATTGCCAGAGATTTGAACCAGGAAGTAGTGAAAGTCTTGGAAAATGGTGGAAAGGTGCTTTGGATGCCTACGGCTTCCAGTCTTTTTGTGGCTGCCGATGATACGCTTTCGCAGGCAGATAATGCCACGCCTTATACAGTGGGCGGACTCTTCCAGACCGATTACTGGAATTATCGCATGTTCAAGACCATCTGCGAGAACAACAAGAAGAAGGTTTCTCCAGGAACCCTGGGCATTCTGACGAATCCGGAACATCCGATATTCAAGGGATTCCCTACGGAAATGCACACCAACTGGCAATGGTTCCCGGTTATTAAGGAATCGCATCCGCTGGTGCTTGACAACTTCGCCAAGGATTATCGCCCGATAGTTCAGGTGATAGATAATATCGAGCGGAATCATAAGTTGGGCTTGGTAATGGAATGGAAGGTGGGAGCCGGAAAGCTTCTCGTCTGCATGAGTGATTTGGAGAAGGCAGCCAAATATCCGGAAGGCAAGGCTTTCTATCAGAGTGTAATTGATTATATGCGCTCTGCTTCTTTCAATCCATCTGCAGAAATAACGGTGGATGAATTGAAAAAGAAACTTGTCGAGAAGCCTCGTCAGGTTTCATTGAAGGAGCTGAATAATATCTCGCAATATTAATAGGAATTCTGTAAGTTGCGAATCTGTAAGATAAAAATAAGCTGAAAATCAGCAAGATAACAAGAATAGGAAGACTAAATAAAACAAGAGCGGAAAGCCAGGAGTTAACAGGGTTAACAGTTAACAGCTGATTTTCCGCTCTTTTTATATCATCCTGGGATTAATCTTTATCCCAGGATAAACCTTTATTATCATCTCTGTTGATTCAGAGATAGGATTTACTTCGCATTGATCTCCTTCAAGAGGCGGTCTGCGTGTCCCCACTTATCCATCAGGTAGAGCACGTAGCGAATATCCACACCAATGCAGCGAGCCAGGCGCTTGTCGAAGTTGATGTCAGAGCTGAGGCTGTCCCAGTTGCCATCGAAGGCAAGACCAATCAACTCACCCTTGCCGTTGAACATTGGGCTACCAGAATTACCACCGGTAATATCGTTGTTGGTGAGGAAGCAGAGCTGCATCTTGCCAGTCGTCTTATCCTGATACTTGCCGAAATCCTTCTCAGAGAGAAGCTCGTGCATGATAGGCTCAGCGTAGTAATCGATTATCTTATCGCCCTGCTTCATCTTCTCAACGATACTCTCGGCTGTGGTATAATAGCCTGATGGCTTGCCACCGAGGTCGAAACCGCCTACCTGACCATAGCTCAATCGCATGGTGAAGTTGGCGTCGCTGTAGTGAGGCATGTCTTCCTCCATACGGAGCTTGGCAGCACAGAGATACTTCTCCTGCTCGGCGATGCTATCGTTGATGCTGCCCATCTGAGCAGCGAAATCACCATATACATCGTTCAGATCCATACCGAAGATGACGCCTGGATCCTTCTCATATCCCTTCTTGTTGAAGTAGAGCTTAGCACCCTTCTTCATGATGAGCGACTTCTCCCAGAGATAATCCACATACTTGGCGTAGTTGCCGCCAAACTCAGCATCGATGGTCTTGTAGAACTTAGGCAACCACTTGCTGTCTACGTGCTCCTTGTAATTCTTCAAGAGGGTAGCGAGCACCTCCTTATCGAGCGCCATATCCCATTCTGCAGAGTTATCTTCAAACTCATGATACTGCTTCTTCTTCTTGTTCTTCTCAGGACCCTTCACCTCCATGTTGGTCTGGAGCTTGATGGCACGGGTAGAGAACTCGATGTTGCTTCTTCTTGTGAAAGATTCAGAGAAGTTGGTCCAGGCATACTTCACGTCTGCGCTCTCCTTGTAGAGCTTGGCGAGCTTGTCGAAATCTACCTTGTGGGCGAGGTCGTTGGCTGCCTTGGCTGTATCCTGCCAAGCACGGAGACGGGTTTCGTACTCACGCTTCAGATTCACGATGCCGATAGAGTCGATACACTTGTTCATACCGATGGCATTCTTCCAGTAATTGGAGCTCTGGGCGTACTTGCTGTCATACTTGATGCGCACAGCCTCGTCGGCACGCATGTGCTTCTGCATCACCTCCTGCTTTACGCCACGAACCTGGGCACGAGGCGCATTCTCTGCATCGCGCATGGTCTGGATTCCGTAGCTTGAAAGATAGCGCTCTGTGCTGCCTGGGTAACCCATGGTCATCGCATAGTCGCCATCCTTGTAACCCTGGAGAGAAACCTGTGCCCAACGCTTAGGATGATAAGGCACATTATCCTTGCTGTAGGCAGCAGGACCATTGGTCTTAGGGTCGGCATAGATGCGGAATACAGAGAAGTCGCAGGTCTGGCGAGGCCACATCCAGTTGTCTGTATCGCCACCAAACTTACCCATAGACTTTGGTACGGTGAAAACCAGACGCAGGTCGGTGAAGTCGCGATAGGTAGTAGCGTACCACTTGTTGCCCTCGTAGAATGGCTGAACGGTGATATGAAGGGTAGAATCGTTCTTCTTCACCTCCGTAGTCATCTCGTTCTCCAGAGAATCGATGAGTTCATCGCGCTTCTTGTTGTCGAGTTTCTCGTATCCGAGGCTCATCACCTTATCGGTTACATCTTTCTGTTCAACCATAAAGCTGACGAACATATTCTCGTTAGGCAATTCCTCTGCGTAAGATTTAGCAAAGAAACCGTTGAGCATATAGTCGTGCTCTACGGTAGAGTGGCTTCTGATAGCCTCGAAACCGCAATGGTGGTTGGTAAATACCAGACCGTCTGGAGAAACGACTACGCCTGAGCAATAGCCAGAGAAGTTAACCACAGCGTTCTTCAAGGCGTTCTCGCCGTTGTAGAGCTGGTCGTAAGTCATACTGAAGCCTTCGCGCTGCATCATCTCATACACAGCGTTTGGCAAGTTGTAAATCGTCCACATTCCCTCGTCAGCGTGTGCGGTATTGATTCCGCAGAACGCCATGATAGAGGCGATAAGGACCGTTGCTTTTTTCTTCATTTTATTCTTTGTGTTGTTGTTATATGATTTGCAAAGTTACGATTTTTCTGCGAGATAACATCAAGTAGAACAGAAAAAAGCGAAAAATTCCATTAAAGTTTCCTTTTTAGAGTTATTTCTTTCACTTATACTAGAAATATTCGATAAAAACGCAATGTTTTTCACTTATACATGAAAAAGGTTATAAAAGTAGCGAGTTTTTCTTGTATAAGTGAAAAATTAGTGCTATCTTTGCGCCATAAAAAAGTGTTTCTTATTTTTTGATGATCCATTTCCCTCCCTTGTCTGGTCCTATTCGTTCTATTATGTGTTCTTCTTTCAGTTTCTTTATATGTTTAGAGATGGCACTTCGGTTGATTTGCAATTGTTTACTCATCTCATTGGTGGTGACAAATGGGTCGGATGCGATAAGGGAAAGGATAGAGTCTTTGGTTTTCTGTCCACCTTTTCTGCCCACCTTTTCTGTTTTCTGTCCACCTTTTCTGTCCACCTTTTGATGAGGCGTATGGGGTACTTGTGGGGTAGCAAGTCTTGGCTGTACCTTCCATTCATCTGTAGGATCTATATGCAAGTATCTGTTTTTGAGCACCCAGCTATCTTTTAGGAGTAAGTTCCTGAAGAAACGAACCAGGTAGATAGGAGAATAATCTATGCCTTTCTGAATGTTTCGATAGTTGGCACGAACCAGGGCATTGCGGAAATACCAGGAATGCTTGGCAAACATTTCGTTGTTCACTTCATATCCTAACGAACGGAGATATTGGATGGTGAAGATCGCCGTGGTTCGGGTGTTTCCCTCTCTGAAAGCATGGATTTGCCAGAAACCTGAAATGAATTTGGCAATATGCTCAATCTTCTCATCATCCGTCAGACCTTTGTATGAGAAGTTCTTCTCCTGTTCAATATCCCAATCCAAGGCTCTTCGCAAGTCTTCCCAATTCAGGTAGTTTACGGAATCTCCTTCGAGCACCCATTCTTTCTTGGAAATATCGTATTGGCGGATTTCTCCTGCGTGCTTGAATACTCCCTCGAATATTCTTCGATGCAGGGAGACATAACCGTTGGTATTGAAGGCAAAGGTCTTGCTGGCGAGAATCTTCGCGATGTTGGCAGAAACCTTATCTGCCTCTTCCTCGTCTTCATCCTTAGGTGTACGGACCGTCTTGCTCTGATAGTAAGAGTCAATCAGTTTTCTGGTTTCATCCAGAGTGATTTCCCCTTCGATATTTCGTTTAGCCACATCTATGAGATACGCCGATGGTTGCAGCCCATCTACAGCCTGCAATCCGATAGCCGTCTTCCAGTTCTCGGCCCTTTCCTTCTGCAAAGGCTCTCCTTGTCGAAGATATTCATCGAAGGATGCGAACTCGTTGATATTATCTTTATTCATAGATGTAATGCTTGATATTTAACCTTGCAATTTGGACTCCCTTGCAAGCCGTTGTTCCCGCAAGCGCTTGAATTGAGCTAAGCACTCCTCCAGCGAAAGCGGATGCTCTCGCCAATAAGCCATTGAAGCCATCTTCAAGGCATTGACTTTCTTGTGATAATCGTTCAGTTGTATCTCCATCCATTTATGTATTATATTGTTAGAATATTACGTTTGCAAAGTTACGACTATTTCCCGAATTTTCCAAGGCTTCGCTTGATTTTCTTCATAATTTGCCTTTTTGCCGATAACATTCCTGGTGATAGAACCTCTTGCTCCAGCATCTCCAGAGCCATTCTTAATTCTTCAAGGAGTTCGGGATAGTACTTCATCTGCTCGTAGGCGAGCTTCATGCAGTAGCAGCGGATGGCGTAGGGCTGGGAACAGGCGGTAATCTTGGCGATGCAGAAATCGATGAAATCGGAACGGAGTGATTCTTCCTCGAAAGGCTGACGGAGAAGAAGATGGAGCATCAGGCGGCGCTTGGTCTCATTCTTCTCTACGAGAACCCTATCTATCAGTTCGTCATGCTTCTGAAAGAGCCAAGGGTTGTTGGCTTCATCGAAATGGGTTAAAGCCCAAAGCGCATTGAACGATACACGGTCGTTTTCATCGAAGGTGAGTTGGTAAAGCTCTTCCTTTAAACAATTATTCTCTTTGCCTTGCGTCTGAAGGCAAAGAGAATAAATATCGTTTACACTTAATCTGTTTATGAGTTGATTCCTCATCATTTCGCTTCTTATAACTTCATAAGATGCTTTACTTTCTAAAGTATTTTCCCACTACCGGCAGACTCTTCAATGGGAAATCCTTCTTCACGAGATAAGCGGCGAAGATGAGGATGAGTACCGTATTGATGAGGCAAGCGATGGCTGTAGAGAAGTATTTGTTTGCCTCGGTCATTCCTGCGAAGAGGATGAGGGCGAGAACCACATAAATCATAATCTCCTTCACCGGATAGTTGATAGGATACTTCTTCTGACCCACGAAGTAGGAGAGAATCATGGCTGTTCCATATCCAGCGAAACCAGCCCAGGCACAGGCAATGTAGCCATAAACTGGTACGAAGATAACGTTGATGGCAATCAATACCAGGCAACCGATGCCCGAGAAGTAAGCACCCCAGATGGTCTTGTCGATGAGCTTGTACCAGAAACTGAGGTTGAAATATACTCCCATCATGATTTCGGCAGCCATTACGATAGGCACTACCTTCAAACCATCCCAGTAGTCGCGACCGATGATATGGCGTAATACATCCAGATAACCTACTACTACCAGGAAGGCGAGCAGAGTGAAGATGACGAAATACTTCATCGCTGAAGCGTAAGTCTGTCGATTGTCCTTATCCTTTGCCTTGCCGAATACGAATGGCTCGTAAGCATAGCGGAAAGCCTGGGTAATCATCGCCATGATCATCGCAATCTTGCTGGCTGCTCCGTAGATTCCGAGTTGCGCATGAGCATCGCCCTTCTCATAGATGTAAGGGAAGAGAATCTTGTCGGCTGTCTGGTTCAGAATACCGGCAATACCGAGCACGAGGATAGGCCAGCTGTAGCCCAGCATCTTCCTGACGAGCACCTTACATTCACTCCAGGAGCATTTCTCGCCCATGAATCCTTCCTTCAGTTCCTTGTAGAAACAGAAGGTGATGGAGGCGGTACAAACCAGGTTGATGTAGAAAGCATAGCCCACATCGTGACCATCCATGATGACGTAGTAAACCAGGTTGAGCGCAATGTTCAGACCGATGAAGAGTAACTTGAAGGCAGCAAACTTCAATGGGCGCTTCTTGTATCTGAGGTAAGCGAACGGGATGCACTGGAAGGCATCAATAGCCACGGTTACGAACATGGTCCATACATAAGCCGGATGGTCGGCGTAGCCCATCGCATCGCTCAAAGGCGTGATGAAGAGGAATACCAGGGCGATGAAGAGTAGGGAAGTGAAGCCCACCATGCTCAATACTGTGTGATAAACCTTTTCTGAGTTTTCTCCCTCCTTGTTGACGAAACGGAAGAAGGTGGTCTCCATTCCGTAGGTCAGGATAACGAGGAGTAACGCCGTATAGGCGTACATGTTGGTGATGACACCATAACCACCACTGGCGGCGCTGATCTTTGCCGTATAGAGTGGTACAAGCAGATAGTTGAGGAATCTGCCGATGATACTGCTCAAACCATAGATGGCGGTATCCTTTGCTAAACTTTTGAGGTTTGCCATATTAATTTGTTTTTTATTATCCGAAGAATAAATATGCTATAGCGATTGCTGCGATGACTCCTGCCAAATCGGCGAGCAAGCCGCAAGCCACGGCGTGGCGGGTATTCCTGATGCTTACGCTTCCGAAATATACTGCCAATATATAGAAGGTGGTATCGGTGGAACCCTGGAAGATGCAGCTCAATCTGCCCACAAACGAATCAGGACCATAGTTCTTCATCGCCTCCAGCATCATGCCTCGTGCACCACTTCCCGACAGCGGTTTCATGATGGCGGTAGGCAGGGCGCCTACGAAATCGGCATTCAAGCCGCATTGTTCTACCGACCACGAAATGCCTTGAATCACCATATCCATCGCTCCCGAAGCACGGAACACGCCGATGCCCACAAGGATAGCTACGAGATAAGGGATAATCTTCACCGCAGTAGTAAAACCTTCCTTCGCTCCCTCGATAAATGCATCATATACATTCACCTTCTTCCAGAAACCAGCCAGGATGAAGCAGAGGATGATGCCCAGGAGAATCATGTTAGAAGCCAAGGTGGTAACCGTGTTCATCGTATCCTTGTCCATCTGTCCGAATCCCCAGATGATGATGCCTACGAAGGCGCACATTCCCAACAGAGTAGCGAGCAATACCGGCTGCAGGATGTTGATGCGCTGCCAGAGCGAAGTGATGATGATTCCGGCAAGCGTAGCCACGAGCGTAGCCATCAGGATAGGGATGAAGACATCCGTAGGCTGGGCTGCTCCGTAGGAGGCACGGAAGGCGAGGATGGTGGTAGGGATGATGGTGAGTCCAGAGGTGTTCAGAACCAGGAACATGATCATCGGGTTCGTTGCCGTATCCTTCTTCGTGTTGAGTTCCTGCATCTGCTGCATCGCCTTCAATCCTGTAGGTGTTGCTGCATTATCGAGTCCCAGCATATTCGAAGCGATGTTCATGAAGATGCTTCCCATCACCGGATGGTTCTTCGGAATATCAGGGAAGAGACGGGTGAAGACCGGGCTGAGTGCTCGGGCCAACACATTCACTACTCCCGCCTTCTCTCCAATCTTCATGATGCCAAGCCAGAGGGCGAGCACGCCCGTCAGTCCGAGAGAAATCTCGAAGGCATTCTTGGAAGAATCGAAGGTGGAATCTACAATCTTCTGGAAGATAGTCGTATCTCCCATAGCCAATCCGATGAGTGCGAAGATGAACGCAATCACGAAAAATGCTATCCAAATGTAATTTAAAACCATATTCTGTTTATGCTTTCTTAATCGTTGTTATTGCTAGTGGAATTCTTTGCGGATTGCTCTTTCATTTTGAGACAATGACAGTCTGATGCCTCCAGGGTACACGAAGCAAAATTGCAGGCATAGGAACGCTAGTACTTTCTAAGGTTTCTAATTTTGTACCAGCTTGGTACAAAAATTCATTTTGCGAAGAATAGAAGAGATACCACTTGCGTATTTTATAAAGATTTGACCAAGAAAATCCTTCTACATTTGGAAATGCAGAACGCAAGTCCAAACTAAGCTGTTTTATAAAATTAGTGCCCCACTTATATAGCTTTTGCTTGTTACAAATGTCTTCTCCCAAACTCCAATAAAGCTTGTGCAACTCTTCATTAACTTTGATAGCCGCTTTGAGTTGGGCGATGCGAATACGACCTTTCAAATCGGAGAGCCACTTCACATAGTTGCTATCCGACATAATAGATTCGCTATTCACGAATTGGGGTATGCTATTCTTTTCTGCCATATCGTTTACTCTTCTGTTTTATTTGTTGCTTTTCCAAGCACGGGTGCAAAAGTACAATAAAAATTTCGCATAGCGTGGTTAAATACAGAAAAATCCCTCAGAGATGGAGGAATTTGATGATTTTTATCCCTCAAAGAGGATTTTTTGCTAACAACTTTTGTTCTTTCAAACATTATTCGTATATTTGCCGATGATTCTGAGTAAGAATCACGACATAATGGAAAAGGCGCATACTTAGCGCTTTGTTCTTGACTTTCTGAAACTTCGCAAACTTCATGCATTGTCAGAACATAGCAACGGTAGGTGCTCTCGGGATGTGTTAATTCACATCCCTTTATTTAGAAAAGAGGGGGTGTCATAAGTCTGGATAATAGTTGGCGCATAACAGTTGACCACCGCATGCACATCACTTGTTGTGCATGCGCATATCAGCTGCTATGCAAGCGCACAACAGCTGTTGTGCGACCGAAGATACTAACTTTCTCAACAACATATACTATGTTTTTCAACAACATATCAGTAATATTCCAATAAAAAGAGGGTGAATCATTAACTTATGACACACCCTCCTTTTATTTTCATATAGAATCTTTATCCAACAAGAAATCAAATACGTCCATAAATACGATGCCGTCATCGTTTTGGTATTTTTTGATGAGGTCGCCTGTTATCACATACTTCATAAAACTATCGTCTATACGTAGCAAAGAGGCAAGTTCTTGTTTCGTCTTCTCCTTGTCTGGCAAACTGAGAGCCGACTGGATGTAGCAGCGTTTGTAGCCTTGGTTGCAAACAAAGTCAACTTCAAGCATCCGTCTCACTTTGGTTCCTTTTTCGTCCACGCCGTTGATTTCTACGTTGCCAATGTCCACACTATATCCACGGTAGCGAACTTCATTATAGATGGCATTCTCCATCAGATGGGTTTTCTCTTGTTGGCGAAAGCCGAGAAGTGCATTGCGAATGCCTAAGTCAGAAAAATAATATTTCAATGGCGTTCCGATATACTTACGGCCTTTTACGTCATAGCGATTGCATGGCTCAAGCAAGAACGCATCTGCAAGATATTCGATGTATTTCTTGATGGTTGCAGAGCTTATAGAGACATTCTTTACAGATTGGAAAGTATTGGCAAGTCGTTGCGGATTGGTAAGTCCGCCAATTCCCGATGCGAGAATCTTGAATAAATCGTTGAGTTCTGCATCGTTCTTTATCTTGTTTCTGTTGATGACATCTATCATGTAAGTCTCAGTCAAGAGGCTGTTCAGAAGTCTCACTTTTTCTTCTTCTGTCTTTTGTAAAACAACAGGCGGAAGACCACCATAAAGCAAATATTCGTTCCAACCATCCTGCTTGTCGCCATCATATACGGTCATAAATTCAGCAAAGCTGAGTGGTGAAACGTGTATTGGGTATCCTCGTCCACGAAATTCGGTTATTATATCCTTGGATAGGAAGCGTGCATTGCTTCCCGTCACATAAACATCAGCATTGGGAATATGTAATAATCCATTTAGTACATCTTCAAACTCGTCAAGCATCTGTACCTCATCAAGCAGAATGTAATAAGGTTGGTCGTCAGCAATCTTCTCTTTTACATACTTATAAAACTTGTCAGGATTGCGAAACTCCTTGAATGCATAGTCATCGAATGCCATTTCTATGATGTGGTCGGGCATGACTCCATCGTCTTCAAGGAAACGCTTGAAGAGACGAAACAGCAGAAAGGATTTTCCGCAACGGCGCATACCGGTAATGATTTTTACCAGTCCATTATGGCGTGAACTAACCAACTCTTGTAGATATTTGTCTCTATTTACAATCATAACAGGAAAGATTTTTGCGGATTTCCGCATTTTTCTTTTGCAAAGATAATACTTTTATTAATTCTATGTAGAATTTTTGCGGATTTCCGCAGTTTTCTTTCGCAGAATTAACGGTTACCGCTTGATATTTTAAGTTCGTTAACTTATAATGGTAAATACAGAATCATAAAACTATCGTCTATACGTAGCAAAGGTAGATATTAGTCTCTATATTTACAATCATAACAGGAAAGATTTTTGCGGATTTCCGCATTTTTCTTTCGCAGAATTAACGGTTATGGCTTGATATTTTAAGTTCGGTGATTTGTCGAATTCCATGCTTTTCTCTCTTCGTCATCACATTATTCCCTATTCGTTATACTTTTTTAATCTCTCTTTTTATCCGATTTCAGAAAAAAGATGTACTTTTGCCGCTCAATTAATGAAAGACAGGAATTTGGTTATACAAAAACATTATTAAGGAAGCAAAGGACTTCTGTTATATTTTATAGTATGGACAAGAATGAGAGAATAAATAACGAGCAAGAGATGCCCACTGAAACGAAAAAGAATCATTCCGCAGATGCGGATAGAGTAAAGGAAGTATATAAGGTGACGATAGCGGGAAGCATCATCAATGTGGTGCTGCTCGTGCTGAAGTTTGCTGCAGGTATCCTCGGACATTCGGCAGCCATGATAGCGGATGCCATCCACTCGCTTACCGATTTTGCCACCGATGTGGTGGTACTGGTATTCGTAAAACTGAGCAATAAGCCGAAGGATAAGGACCATGATTATGGGCATGGCAAATACGAGACGCTTGCCACAGCGATCATCGGTATTTCGCTCTTCGTGGTGGGTGTGATGATCTGTTATTCTGGCGTTACCAAGACCTATCGTGCCATCTGCGGCGAGACACTCCAGCAGCCGGGCGTTGTAGCCTTGATTGCTGCCATTGTAAGTATCGTGATGAAGGAGTGGGCTTATCAGTTTACGGTTAAAGCCGGAAAGAAATATCATTCCGAGGCTGTAGTGGCGAATGCCTGGCATCATCGCAGCGATGCTTTATCGAGTATCGGAACGATGTTCGGTATTGGTGGCGCCATCATTCTGGGAGAAAAGTGGGCGGTGCTCGATCCGCTGGCAGCCATCATCGTGAGTGCCTTCATCATCAAGGCTGCCTGGGGACTGGTGACGCAGTCTGTGAAAGAACTGACGGATGCCAGTCTTCCAGAAATGGAGGAAGATGAAATTCTGAAGATTGCGAACGAAGAGCAGGGAGTAGGAGAGATTCATAACCTGCGTACCCGTCGCATCGGAAACAAGATTGCGATAGAGATGCACGTCCGCATGCCGGGTTCTCTCTCGCTTTATGAGGCGCATGAACATGCTACCCATATCGAACGAAGATTGAAGCAGCACTTCGGCGCAGATACCCATGTGGGAATCCATCTCGAACCGATTAAAGTGAATGGAAAATATCAGAAACCAGAATAACTGAAATAAAAGGAAATAGCCGGAATAAAAAGAAACGAGCCTTGACGGTAGGATGAATCTTCCATCAAGGCTCGTTATTTTATTTGATATCCGAATCGTGTTTCGGATATTTATCATCTTTTGGGATGATTATTATCTGATTATATTATCGGCCGAGATTTACGCTGGCTCCTGCCATAATCCACAAACCTGGCTGCTTAACAGCTGTGAGGTCGTAGTAGCGGTGGCAAGTGATGTTGTCGGCTTTCACGAAGATATTGTATTTCTTCTCATCCCACATCAGCTTGCAATCCACCTTGGTGTATGGATGATAGCCATTCATTCTCTGCTGCCATCTTACGCTCCAGGAAGCTGAAAGCTTGTTCCAGATCTGATGATCCAGACCGAATACAGCCTTGTGCTTCAGATACTCCAATGCATAGAGTGATTTCAGAATGTTTGTCTCGGTCTTATGATCCTGATAGATGTAAGCATAACCCAACTTGATGCGGGTGATGAAACTGTTTGGTACCAATTCCCTCATGTAGATAGTAGCATCTACGTTGTAGCCCATGTTGTTGAGCTTTCCGATGTTCATCACGTGATACTTGCTGTCATTCTGCTCGGTCACGGATGTCTGAACCCAGTCAATCATGTTGGTGCCGTGTGCGTAGAATCCGCTTACGGTTGCGGTAAAACCAGTCTGGCGATACTGGGTTCCTACCTTGAAGGTGGAGTTTTTCTCTGGATTCAGGTTGATGTCGCCCTGCTGCACCACATTACTTATATATAAGTCGGTGTAGGTAGGCATTCTCAGAGCCTTGTTCCAGGATGCGTAGAACTTCCAGTTGTCGTTAGGACGATAACTCATATCTACACCAGGATAGAAACGGAAGTCGTTGTCCAAACCAGTATTCTTGTTAGCCAAGATACCAGCCGACAAGGTGAAGCCGCCGAAGATGAAGTTGTGCTCCAACATGATGTTGGTGTTGGTGCGCTCACCCTTTCGGGTATATTGACGGTCGGAACCCGAGATGTCCTTATAGTCTTTCTCTGTGAGTTCCTCGCCCAATGCAGTAGAGTAGATGCACTCCTTGCTGATATCGAAGCCCACTGCGGTCTTACCCAAAGCCCAAGCCACGTTGGCATTCAGACCACCACCATAAACATCTAGGTCGTGATAGTTCTCGCCCGCTTTGGCTCCAGCCATACCGCGAATCAACTGATAGTGATCCTTGAATTTGTTATAATAGAATTGAGGCGCAATCTCCCAGGTCTTCTCCTGGTTGTGCAGACTCAGGTTGAGCGAAGCCATACCGTGGTCTGTCTTCTCATATTGGTTGTTGTATTTGGCGCTGTAGAAAGTGTTGGCACCGTAGCTCTGGGTAGCAATACCCAGCTGGGCGATGATGTCGAAACGCTGGTCGTAAGAGAACGAGAGATTGCCGTAGCCCTGTCCCTTCTCGAAGTCGCTGTTCTCCGTGCCGCCATCCGAGCGCTTGTAGCCTCCGCTTACGGAATAAGCCTGAGTCCACTTGCCCGTTTCAAAAGCCGTCTGCACACGCCCCTGTGCTCCGAAACTTCCAAAGCTTCCGCCTTCTACACTTGCAGATACTCCATCATTCTTTGCCTTCTTGGTCACGATATTGATGGCACCATTAAAGGCTGAAGTTCCGAATACGCGCGATGCTGCCCCCTCGAGCACTTCGATGTGGTCGATGTCAGCAAGAGCTACAGGAAAATCAGAAGCATTGTGACCAGTCTGTGGATTGGAAATGTTGACGCCATTCAGGAGAATGGTAATCTGGTCGAAGGTTCCACCATTGATGGAGATATCCGTCTGAACACCAAAGCCACCACGCTGACGGACATCCACGCCGGTAGCTAATTTCAATACATCGTTGATAGTCTGCGCAGCCGCACGATGAATATCGTCGCGGGTAATGACAGACACAATCTTAGGTGACTGCTCTACAGTCATCGGCGCACGAGATCCGGTAACGCTCACCGCATCCAGCTCGTAAGCCTTTCCGCCCTTGTAGAGGGTAGAATCAACCTTGGCTCCCTCTGTGCTTACGCCTGCTGCCTTGGCATGGCTCAGGGTAGCAACGCTGAGTGCACCAACAAGTACCTCTCTTCCCAAAACTGCGAAGAGTGAGTAGTTCTTGTTAGAGAATCGGTTGAACTTCAAGCTGTTGCGCTTGTTGAAAATTGTTTTGTACATTAAATAAAATGTTTATAAATGAATAATAAATCGAAGCCGCAAGCCTGCACGGTTTTCGGCATTCGGGGTGCAAAGGTACTGCCTTTCCTCGAAAAGACAAAGCAAAATGTGATTTATTTTATTTCCATCGTAAAGTTTTAATTTAAATCAAGCGAATTTGTATTTTACTCTTCACTCTTCACCTTTTCGCCTGAAATGCCGATAAACACTGGGGGTGTGAGAGGTGAAGAGTGGTCCTTCACTCTTCACCACTCTTCACCACCCTTCACCTTTTTTTGAAGTTTTCGTCCTTTTGGGATTAATTGTTTTAGGGCTTTTGGTCCGTTCCTGCACTAAATGCGAGGATTCTCTTACTAGGAAAAAATAATCGTCCTGTAGGAGATTTTTTTCTGTCACGACGTTTCGTTTTGTGCCTGGTCGGGGCAAAATATTGCCACGGCAAGGGCAATATTTTGCTCTCCTGAGATAAAAAACTGAACGTCAGGACGCTGTTCAGGTGAAGGGTTGTGAAGAGTGGTGAAGAGTGAAGGACCACTCTTCACCTCCCGTAATGCCGATAAACACAGGGGTTCCCGGCGATTTGGTGAAGAGTGAAGAGTAAAATCGAGAGTGGCTTTTATGCCAATTGTTTTGAGCAGGATGCAATCTATTCCTATCTATTTTGCGATTTTCTTGGAGAATCATTTGCTTTTTCAGATTATTCTTGTATCTTTGCAACTGATATGAGCAGCCTTCGGCAATGACTTGGCATGGCTTTTGCTGAATGCTGTATGATTTCATCATTAAAACTATTAGTAAATAAAAAGAAAGAAACAGATAAAATGGAAAAGATCAACGTAAAAGAACTGAATGATAATATCTTCGACACGATAGGTAAGGAGTGGATGCTGGTTTGTGCCGGCAATAAGGAGAAATTCAATATGATGACCGCCTCATGGGGCTGCCTGGGATGGCTTTGGAACAAGCCGGTGGCAGTAGTTTTTATCCGTCCGGAGCGCTTTACTCACGGCATCATCGAGGAGAATGAATTCATGACCCTCTCTTTCCTCGGAAATAGCGAGGAGGCTCGAAAGATATATAACTTCTGCGGTTCTAAGAGTGGACGTGATTTCGATAAGGCAAAGGAAACAGGATTGACTCCTGTAGAGACCGATAACGGCAGCATTGCATTCGAACAGAGTAGACTCACCCTGGAATGCCGCAAACTCTATAAGGACAATATGACAGCGGAGAAGTTCCTCGACAAGGACTTGCTGCAGTGGTATGGTGCCAAGGGTGGATTCCACGATGTCTATGTCGTGGAGATTACCAATGCTTATACAAAGTAATAATTCAAATATGGCTCAAGAACAGACAGCAATTCGTGAACGCCAGAAAACGAGGCTCAAGGAGCCGGGGCGTTACGTGGTAATGATGTTCAACGACGACTTTACACCGATGGACTTCGTGGTAGACATCCTCGAAACCATCTTCTTCAAGTCGCAGGCTGAGGCTGAAGCAATCATGCTCAAGGTTCATCACGAAGAGAAAGCCGTGGTGGGCACCTACAGCTATGACATCGCCAAGAGCAAAGTGGAGAAAGCGATGGAGAAAGCCCGTACGCAGAAGTATCCCCTGAAGCTCACTTATATGCCAGAATAATAAATGGGAATTTAGAGGGAAGTGAAGGCAAGTTAGAGTGATTTTTGGGGGCGATAGCTCCTAGAATGATATTTACTTTTTTCGCTTTCCCCATAAAAAAGAAGGGAAAAGAATAGATGGATAGTATGGGATTAACCCGATATATGAGTGTCTTGATGGATGACGCAATGAAGCAGGCTCGGTTCTTCGACCATGAGTTTGTGATGCCGGAGCACATGCTCCTGTCATTGCTCCGCCAGTATGCCTTCTGCCAGGCTTTGCAGGAGGAGGGCGTGGATAGTTTCAAGATGCACGAGGACTTGGTGGGATGGCTCGCCAAGCAGGAGCGTGTGCCTGAAAATATCAAATATCTGCCAGAGCCTTCATCGCTCTTCAAGACGATGTTTGGTACGGCTTGCGCCTTGGCTGCTGCCGCTGACCGAAAACTCGTGAACGTGCCTCATTTCGTACAGGCAATGTTTGGCTTGCAGAATTCAGAAGCCGCCTTCCTGCTGTGCAAGAATGTGGGCGACCGGCAGGGCGAGTTCCTGGCGAGTGTGGATAGCTATTATCCGCTGGAAAACGAGGCTGCGGAGGCTAATATAGGCATAGGCGCCGACTATGATGACGACGATTATGACAATGACTATGATGAAGACGAGGAGGAAGGCAGAAGCCGACAGCCTCAGGATTGGCATCATCTGGTTACCTGTATCTCTGATAAGGTGGAGGAGCATAATCCGCTTATCGGCAGAGAGCAGGAACTGGATAGAACCATCCAGGTGCTCTGTCGTGCCGAAAAGAATAATCCGCTTCACATCGGTGAACCGGGTGTAGGCAAGACCGCCCTGGTTTATGGTCTTGCCAAGCTCATCAATGAGAATCAGGTTCCTAATCGTCTTAAGGGAGCCCGCATCTATGGTATGGATATGGGACAGATGCTTGCCGGCGCCCAGTATCGTGGCGATTTCGAAAAGCGTATCAAGATGGTGATGGAGGGAGCCGCCAAGGAAGGCAACACCATCATCTATATTGATGAGATTCATAATATGATAGGTGCAGGTCGTGGCTCTGATGGTGGACCTGATGCATCCAATATGCTCAAGCAGTATCTGGAGGCAGGCGACATCCGTTTCATCGGCTCTACCACCTACGAGGAGTTCAACCGCTACATGGCTCAGAGCAAGGGCATCGTGCGCCGCTTCCAGCAAATAGATATCAAGGAACCTACCGAGGAGGAGGCTATCAAGATATTGGAGGGCTTGCAGTATAAATACAATAAGTTCCACAACGTGACTTATCGCAAGGACGCTCTGGAATATGCCGTCCGTGCCAGTGCCAAATACATCAGCAACCGCTGTCTGCCTGATAAGGCCATCGACCTGATGGATGAGGCGGGTGCTTATCTGGAGGTGCATCCTGTGGAATATCGCCAGCGTTCTTACGTTACCAAGGCGATTATCCAGCAGATTCTTACCAAGGTCTGCAAGATAGATGCGGCTGCCATCAAGGATGAAAACAATGATTCTCTGGCTACACTCCGCCAGCGCATACTCGACAAGATCTATGGTCAGGACAAGGCTGTGGATAAGGTGGTTGAGGCTGTGATGATGGCGAAGGCAGGACTGGTGGACGATGACAAACCGATGGCTTCGCTGCTCTTCGTGGGGCCTACGGGAGTGGGTAAAACCGAGGTGGTCCGTGTGCTGGCTAAGGAACTCGGCATCGAGCTGGTGCGCTTCGATATGAGTGAATACACCGAGAAGCATACCGTGGCTAAGCTCATCGGTTCGCCTGCCGGATACGTGGGTTATGAAGATGGCGGTCTTCTTACCGATGCCATCCGCAAGACACCAAACTGTGTACTCCTGCTCGATGAGATTGAGAAGGCGCATAGCGACATCTACAACATCCTGCTTCAGGTGATGGACTATGCCCGATTGACCGACAACAAGGGGCAGAAGGCAGACTTCCGCAACGTGATCCTCGTGATGACATCGAATGCCGGAGCGCAGTATGCTTCGCAGGCAAATGTAGGTTTCAGTGGCAATGTAACCCGTGGCGAGGCGATGTTGGCTCAGGTAAAGAAGACCTTTAAGCCAGAGTTTATCAACCGACTTTCCGATACCGTGGTGTTCAACGATATGGATAAGCACATGGCAGAACTGATTCTTGCCAAGAAGCTTCGTCAGCTCGATGCAAAGTTGGCAGCAAAGGGAGTTTCCATTACGCTTACCGATGCGGCAAGAGAGAAGATTCTGGAGTGGGGCTTCACCAAGGAATATGGAGCCCGCGAGATGGACCGTGTCATCGGCAACCGCCTGAAGCCAATCCTGATGAAGGCGCTGCTCTTCGGCAAGCTCAAGAAGGCAGGCAAGGGCTGCGTAGATTTCGATGGTAAGGAATTGGTGATTAATTGTTAGAAAGCGATGATATTACAGATAGATGAAAATGCGGAAGAGATTTATTTTCCCGATCCGCATTACGGCGATGACGACGGATGTTTTGCGATAGGTGGCGACTTGAGTATCGACCGCCTGCTGCTGGCTTACAGCAACGGCATCTTTCCCTGGTATAGCTTTCGCGACCAGCCGGAGATTCTCTGGTTCTGTCCGATGAAGCGCTTCGTCATCTTCCCGGACGAAATCCACATCAGTCATTCCATGCGCACCCTGCTGAGGAAGAACCGATACAGCGTGGGAATCAACGAAGATTTCGATGCTGTGATTCGTGCCTGCAGCAAGACCAATGGCCGCTATGAGGAAGAGGGTGCCTGGTTGGGCGAAAACATCATCCAGGCATTCACCGCCCTTCATGAGCAGGGCTTTGCGGCAAGCGTGGAGGTATGGGATAATGAGACCGGTGAACTGGTAGGTGGACTTTATGGCGTCACCATCGGTAAGGTCTTCATTGGCGAGAGCATGTTCTCCAGGGTTCCGTCGGGTTCAAAGATAGCCCTCATCTTCCTGGCTCGTTATCTGCAGGAGCATGGAGGTAAGATGATAGATTGTCAGCTGGAAACCCCGCATCTCAAGTCGATGGGTGGCAGATATATTTCCTACGAGGAATATATGGAAATCATGAATGATGAATAAGAGTGATTCTTCTGAGAATGGATAGAAGAACTTCTTTTGAATAAAGAAATAAAGGCTAGGTTCCCAGAATCGGGAATCTAGCCTTTATTTTATTTAGAATATCGGTGTGCCTATGCAACCGTTAGGTGCCTGAATATGCAGCATCGCACAGACGGTAGCGGCAATATCCGTCATATAGTGAGGCTGGGCACTCTCGCCGTGCTGGATGCCCCAACCCATAAACAGGCAAGGAATATGGATATCGTATGGATTCCATGCTCCGTGGGTAGTTCCCTTTCCGTTGCCGTATTCGTAGTGGGCTGGCTTCAGTACAATCTGGACGCTTCCGCTGCGCTCACGGTTGTAACCGTTGATGGCACGGAACTTCAGTTCTTCAGGAATGCTCTCTGTGGAGGTCTTCTCCATGTCGAAGGCATAGTGCACGTCCTTGTCTTTCTTCAATCTGTCTACTACCACCTGCTTGATGGCTGCGTAATCCAAACCGAGTTCTTCGATGATATCTGTGTTGAAGAACACCTGGTAGTTCATGATCGTCTTCACGAGATCCTTGTCGGTATTGAACTTAGCTTTCAGAATCTGATTCAGCTCTTCTACCAATCCCTTTTTGTTCCAGATGCCGGCAGGGATTCGCTGATCCTGCAGGAAGGTAGCGTTGTTCACGCCTCCATGGTCGGCGGTGAGGAAGGTGAGATAATTTCCCTTGCCCACGGTCTGGTCGAGATAAGCGAAGAAATCTGCCAAAGCCTTATCTAATCTAAGATAGCAATCTTCAGTTTCGATAGCGTTTACGCCCACCTGATGACCGAGGTAATCGGTGCTTGAGCAGCTGATGGTTAGCAGGTCAGTATCTGTGTTTCTACCCAGGTTCTCGCCCTCGATGGCAGCCTTGGCAATATCGAAAGTCAGGTTGCAGCCGAATGGAGTGTTGCGGAGAATCTTGTAACCATGCTTTTTATATAAGGTAGGCAGGTCGAGTGGCAATACAGCCTTCTCGCCCTCAGCGATTCCATTCTCGTAGTTGTTGTCATCGCTGGTGCTTTCCTTATAGGAATCGATAGGGTAGAGCGTCTCCCATTTCTTGGAAAGATACTTGTTTGGGAGTTTCTGCTTGTTGAACTTGTTCACCCACTCTGGCAACTTATCCATATAGAAAGTACTGGTGATGAACTTACCCGACTTGTCATCAAACCAGAAAGCGCCATTGGCGTGATGGCCCGCAGGGAGGATGGATGCTCTGTCTTTCAAGGCTACACCAATCACCTTAGAGCGGTTGTTGGTAGCCAGACGGAGTTCGTCGCCGATGGTGGTTACCCACAGATTGCGAGGCGACATCTTGCCAGCCTTGCTGTCGGCACCTACAGGGTTAACGGTATCGTCGGCAGTACAATTCACTACCTTTCCATCTTTCACGAAGTTATTTCCTGCAATTCCGTGGATGGAAGGAACGGAACCGGTCCAGATAGAAGAGTGGCCGATGGCTGTAACCGAAGGAATGTAAGGAATCTTGCAGTTTTCTACGCTGAATCCTTCTCCGAGCATTCTCTTGAATCCGCCTTCGCCGTAGCGGGCGTAGTAGCGATAGAGATAATCCCATCGCATCTGGTCGATTACGATGCCTACAACGAGCTTAGGTCGTTGAGGCTGAGCCTGTGCGATGCCGCAGAAGCAGCAGAGCACGAAGATGAGTTTAAAAATCTTATTCATAGTCAAAATGTCTTTTTTATACATAACCATTCAGTATTGTATATTATAATTCGGTTGCAAAGATACAACTTATTTTGGTATTTAACGATAAAAAAGACGATTTTTACCCAAACTTCTCATGGCGTTCAATACAGCCAGTACCGTAACACCTACATCGGCAAAGACAGCCATCCACATGGTTCCAAGACCAATGGTGGCGAGAATCAGTACGGCAACCTTCACTCCGATGGCAAATATCACGTTCTCGTGAGCGATATGAATGGTTCTTCTGGCTATCTTTACGGCAAGGGCAATCTTTCTAGGGTCATCATCCATCAGTACTACATCGGCAGCTTCGATGGCTGCATCGCTACCCAGTCCACCCATGGCAATGCCCACATTGGCACGTTTCAATACAGGGGCATCGTTGATGCCATCGCCTACGTAAGCGAGCGTCTTGCCTGCAGGTTTCGTCTTCAGCAGTTGTTCTACATGCGAAACCTTGTCGGTTGGCAGCAGTTCTGCGCGGCACTCGTCCAGTCCCAGTTTGTGGGCAACATCTTCTCCCACTTCTCTGCGGTCACCCGTCAGCATTACCGTTTTCTCCACTCCCAGTTCTTTCAGCTCTCTGATGGCGTGGGCACTTTCTTCCTTAAGGGTGTCGTTGATTACAATATGTCCCGCGTACTTGCCATCAATGGCGACGTGGATGATGGTTCCCACCTGGTTGCAGTCGTGCCATTGGGCACCGATGCTTTCCATCATCTTCTTGTTGCCCACGCAAACCACCTTTCCGGTCACTTGGGCACGGATACCCTGTCCTGCAATTTCCTCTACATCGGTCACCTCGCAGCCATCTGTTGCTTCTTGCGGGAAGGCAGTACGCAGGGCTGCTCCGATAGGATGAGTGGTGAAATGCTCGGCATGAGCTGCCAAATGCAGCAGAATCTTCTCCTTGTCAGAATATTCGCCAATATGCACATTATCTGCATTGTGGGATGGATGGTCTGGGCAGGAAGCGTCTGTATGAACAGCTGCCACGGCAAACTCTCCGTGGGTCAAGGTACCCGTCTTGTCGAACACAACGGTTCCCACCTTGGCTAAAGCATCCATATAGTTGCTGCCCTTGATGAGAATACCGTTCCGGGATGCTCCACCGATGCCGCCAAAGAAGGTGAGGGGCACGCTGATGACCAGGGCGCAAGGGCAGGAAACCACCAGGAATATCAAGGCGCGGTTGAGCCATAATGGGAAGTTCTCGCCAAAGGTTCCTTCACCTACGATTCCTGTTGCTGCCAGGAATGGAGGAATAACTGCCAGGGTAATGGCTGCGAAAACAACGATAGGAGTATAGACTCGGGCAAAACGGGTGATGAAAGCCTCGCTCTTCGACTTATTCTTGTCTGCACTCTCTACCAGAGAGATAATCTTGGATACGGTACTTTCGCCAAAACTCTTTGTGGTGCGTACACGAACCACTCCCGACAGGTTGATGCAACCGGACATGATAGTATCGCCTTCGTTCAAATCCCGTGGCATACTTTCTCCCGTCAGGGCAACAGTATTCAAGGCAGAATTGCCCTCAATGACAACGCCATCCAGAGGCACTTTCTCTCCCGGACGGATTACGATAGTTTCTCCTATCTTGACGTCTTCCGGCGAAACCGACTCTACTTTTCCGTTTCTTTCGACGTTCGCCACGTCTGGTCGGATATTCATCAGATGTGAAATACTGTCACGGCTCTTTCCTTCTGCATATCCTTCGAAGAGTTCGCCCACCTGAAAGAAGAGCATCACAAAGACTGCCTCCGGGAATTCTGTATCTGATCCTGGGAAGAATCCGATGCAAAGTGCTCCGATGGTAGCGATAGCCATCAGGAAGTTTTCGTTAAACATATCGCCCTTGGCAATGCCTTCTGCAGCTTCGCCCAGCGTCTCGTGTCCTATTAATAAATAAGGAATGAGATAGACGAGGAGTAACTGCCAGGTAGCCAGGTCGTAATTCTTTTCGATGAAAACAGCTGTTATCAGGAGAATAACAGTTACACCGATAAGGATGAGTTTGGATTTCAAACCGCCTTCTTCATGGTGATGATGGTGGCAACCGCATCCCTGGTGCTCATGTTCTTCTGTGGAGCATGAGCAGTCATGATGATGTTCATGATGATGTTCGTGAGAATTTTCACAATGGCATTCATGATGATGTTCGTGAGAAAGTTTCATTTCTTCCATAATTTTGCAATACTTTTAGTTCTATATAACCAGGAACATTCAGTTCCTTTTTCTATTTCGGTTGCAAAATTACGAAAAGGTTTCTGCAACTTGGTTGCAAAAGCTCCAGTTGCCCTCTTTTTTGCCGGATACTCTTACTCAATCGTCTGGCTTCTTGGGCAAAGTAAGAAGAAACGTAAAGATGATAGCTCATCGAGATGACATTCTCGAAAATGAAGGGCATGCCGTATCAAGTAACGACATGCCCCTATTGCTTTATTCTTCATTTACCATTTCCCAATCCAAAACGCCTTTGCCTTCTTCGTCTAGTTCTATGCCTAAGCCTACTACCTCTCGCTTGTCGGCCTTGAAAGGCTCCAGGTATTGTCGGTCATGAATTTGCTTGATGGCAGCTTCCTTGCCACCATTGTTTCTTAACTTCAACTCTATTACGTAGATGTGATGAGTTGTTTTGACAATGAGGTCGATTCTGCCAGTAGAAAGCATGTGCTCTACTTCCACCTTCAAGCCGATGGCATTCAAGATGGTACTGATGATCAGTCGGTAACGCTCTTCCATATCCATGGATGCCAACTTCTTGTTGCTGTAAGGCACATCGGCAACCAATACTTTGAGCGCTTTCATCGCTTTGTCTAACTCTTTATATTCCAAATATTGGTACAACTGCGCTTGCAGAGACTGCGTATCAGCCTCTTGTCGCATGGTCAATGCAGGCAGTACGCATTCGTAGAGCGCCTGTTTTACCTCTTCATTTGGGAAACCTAGGTGATAGACATTTCCTACGCACGATTTGATGGTGAGATAACCTGATTGATATAAGAAGAGTTCTGGACCTCCGCCAGTAACATCGGAAGTCTCCAATGTGTTGCGGAGAATCATGCAATCCTCAAAATCAGGTAGGCGCAACTCAGCATCTTTAATGAACTTCGGCAGCATGGAAGTGGCTCCCGATGATGCCCAATAACTGTTGAGATCCTGGGTGTCAAGCGCATTGATGAGGCTGAAAGGATTGTAGACGTCAACCATGTTTCTGCGACTGAAATGGTAACCGTCGTAGTAGTCCTTCAGCTTGTCGTGGGTTTCCTGTAAAGTCCATCCGTTTACCTCTGCCATTTTTTCAAGTTCAGGCTTGAAGTTTTCTTTTATCTCCTCCTCAGTGATGCCGCAGATGGCTGCATATTCAGGGAGGAAACTGATGTTGGTTAAATTGTTGAGCACGGAGAAAAGGGAAATCTGCGTAAACTTGGTGATGCCTGTGATAAAGACCAGACGCTCGTATTCATCATCGGCCTTTAAAATGGCAAAGACTTCACGATATACCTCGGTGCATGCTTCGTGTTCCGGGGTTTTCCAGGAGTGCTGGAGTGGAGAATCATATTCGTCGATGAGGATGGCAACCTTCAAGCCCGTCTGTTTGTATGCCGTCGTAATGATGGCATCAAAGCGGTCGGCAAGCTGGGCGGTAGGATCGGGAGTGATGGCATACTTCTCTTCGTAGTATCCGAATCGCAGATTCAGGTACGAACGCAAGGTTTCTGTATTGGCTCCTCCACGGCTCATGTCGAGTCGAATCACAGGATATGCCTTCCAGTCCTTTTCCAAGTCCATGATTTTGAGACCTTCGAAGAGTTCCTTTCTTCCTTCAAAGTAACATTGTAGCGTATCAATGAGCACAGACTTTCCGAATCGGCGAGGACGGCTCAAGTAATTATACCTTCTACCTTTGTTCGCCAAATCCCAAATGATGTCAGTCTTATCAACATAGAGATAGTTTTCTTCTCTTATCTTGTTGAAAGATTGTATGCCTATAGGCAGCTTTCTGTATTCATTGTTTGCCATAATCCTTTCTCCTTTATTTGTATGACGCAAAGATACGGCAAATAATTGAAACCACCAAATTTTAAAAGAGGAATTACGGTGTTGCTTTTAGGATGTACATTCTTTCTGCATGCTTGAATGCGCGGTTTCAATCATTGTTTCCTGAAAACGAAAAAAGCAGTTAAGCACTTTCTGCTTAACTGCTTGATTTTCAAAGTGGACCAGCTAGGGCTTGAACCTAGGACCTCCAGATTATGAGTCTGTTGCTCTAACCAACTGAGCTACAAGTCCATTGAATTTTTATCAAATTCGAGTGCAAAGATACTAGATTTTGGGCAAATAACCAAATAAAATCTTAAAAATTTTCCTTGAATCAGAAAAATAGCGTATCTTTGCACCAAAAATTATGTGCGCACACGTGCGTATGTACTTATTAATCGTACAAAAGAAAAGTATTTCTATTCAGAAATGGACATAGACAAAAACAAAAGAATCGGTCTTACCGACGAACAAGTAAAACAGAGTAGGGAACAGCATGGCAAAAACGTGCTAACCCCTCCTCAACGTACCTCATTATGGAAACTGTATTTGGATAAGTATCGCGATCCGATTATCCAGATACTTCTTGTGGCGGCTTTCGTATCCCTCATCCTCGCTTTTATCGAAAAGAATTTCATGGAGACCATCGGTATCTTCGTGGCTGTTTTCCTTGCTACTACCGTGGGCTTCTACTTTGAGCGCGATGCGGCCAAGAAGTTTAATCTGCTCACGGCACTCAGCGAAGAGCAGCCGGTTAAGGTGCGCCGCAATGGTAAGGTGATGGAAATTCCGCGCCACGATGTGGTGGTGGGAGATGTGGTACTCGTGGAAGTGGGCGACGAGGTGCCTGCCGATGGCGAACTCATCGTCTGCAACGACCTGCAGATTAATGAATCTGCCCTTACGGGCGAACCCGTTACCGAGAAATCTCTGGAGGGCGGTGGCGATGGAGCCTATCCACGCAACATCATCCTCCGTTCTACCATGGTGATGAATGGTAGGGGCGAGTTCGTGGTTACTGCCGTGGGCGATGCTACCGAGATTGGTAAGGTGGCGAAGAAATCTACTGAACAGACTTCGGTGGAGACACCGCTACACATGCAGCTCGATAAGTTGGCAAAGATGATTTCCAAGGTAGGCTCCGTAGTATCTGTGGCAGCCTTCTTCATCTTCCTGATTCATGATATCCTCACCAACCCGGCATGGGGCGGCAAGGATTATTTCTATATGGCAGAAATCGTGCTGAAATACTTCATGATGGCTGTTACCCTGATTGTTATGGCGGTGCCTGAGGGATTGCCGATGGCGATTACCCTTTCTCTGGCGCTCAACATGCGAAGAATGCTGAAGTCGAACAATCTGGTGCGCAAGCTTCATGCCTGCGAAACCATGGGTGCCGTTACCGTGATCTGTACCGATAAAACCGGTACGCTTACCCAGAACAAGATGCAGGTGAGTGCCCTGGAACTCAAGCAGGGCGATGAGGCGCTGCTCGATACTGCCATCGCCCTCAACTCTACAGCCGAGTTGAATGACGGCAAACCTATCGGAAACCCTACCGAGTCGGCTCTCCTGCTCTGGCTCGATGCCCAGGGCAAGGATTATGAAGAACTCCGCAAGCAGGTGAATGTGCTCAAGCAGTTGCCTTTCTCTACCGAGAGAAAGATGATGGCAACCTTGGCAGAAGTTGATGGCGAGACCTATCTCTTCGTGAAGGGTGCGCCTGAAATCGTGATGAAGAAATGCATCATCGAAGATAGAATGCTGAGACAGTCAGCCGAAGAACTCGACGAGTGGCAGCATAAGGCGATGAGAACCCTGGCGTTCGCCTATAAGAAGATAGAAACTTCTATCATGAGAACTTCCAGAACCTCTACTGCCGAAGTGGTAGCACTTCTCGATGCCAACGATCTTCAGTTGCAGGCCATTGCAGCCATTGCCGATCCTATCCGTCCTGATGTTCCTGCTGCCGTGCAGGAGTGCCGCCATGCGGGTATCGAGGTGAAGGTGGTTACGGGTGATACGGCTGCCACCGCCTTGGAGATAGGCAAGCAGATAGGTGTCTTCGAAGATGAACCTGAGAATATCGGAGCAGATGGCTCTCTGACCTCGCTCGACCAGCAGATGATTACGGGCGAACAGTGGGAGGCTCTTTCTGATGAAGAGGCTTACGAACGGGCGAAGGATATCCGTGTGATGAGCCGTGCCCGTCCTACCGATAAGCAGCGACTGGTGGCCATGCTCCAGAAGCGTGGCGAGGTGGTTGCTGTAACAGGCGATGGTACCAACGATGCTCCGGCACTTCACTATGCCCACGTGGGCTTGTCGCTGGGTTCGGGAACTTCCGTGGCTAAGGAGGCTTCGGATATGACCCTGCTCGATGATTCCTTCAAGTCTATCGCCAACGCCGTGATGTGGGGACGCTCGCTCTATCGCAACCTGCAGCGTTTCCTCTTCTTCCAGTTGGTCGTGAATGTGGCAGCCCTCCTGCTGGTGCTTGGCGGCTCTGTCATCGGAACCGAGATGCCTTTGACGGTTACCCAGATTCTCTGGGTGAACCTCATTATGGATACCTTCGCAGCCTTGGCACTTGCCTCATTGCCTCCATCTCACGAGGTGATGAAGGATAAGCCACGCAAGGCATCCGATTTCATCATCAACAAGAGCATCGGTTTCGGTATCCTGTTCTGTGGCATCGTCTTCTTCCTCGTGATGTTTGCCCTGCTGGTTTACTGTGAGCGCAGAGGCAAGGGTGGAGTAGATGTGCATGAACTGACCATGTTCTTCACCACCTTCGTGATGATCCAGTTCTGGAACCTCTTCAATGCCAAGGCGCTGATGAGTCATCACACCGCCTTCCGCCATTTCCTGAAGGATAAGGGAATGATACTGGTGCTTGTTCTGGTATTGGTGGGTCAGTGGATTATCGTCACCTTTGGTGGCGAAATGTTCCGCACCACACCATTGTCGCTCCACGAGTGGCTGCTCATCATCGGCTCAACCTCTGTTGTGCTCTGGGTGGGCGAGCTATGGAGAGCTTTTAAGAGAATGATGGCAAAGAGAAGATAACCCACAGGGGATTCTTCTGATATGAACGATAAAGATAGAATGAATACAATACATTATAACGATACCGTGCAGTTGCCGCCATGTGTGGCAACCATCGGTTTCTTCGATGGGGTGCATCGGGGACATCAGTTCCTGATTCATCATCTCGTAGAGACAGCACGAAAGGATGGCTTGCAATCTACCGTCATCACCTTCGATGCGCATCCCCGCAAGGTATTGCAGGCGGATTATCAGCCTGAGATGCTGAGCACGCTCGATTCCAAACTGCTGCTGCTTTCGAAGGCGGAAGTGGATAATGCCGTGGTGCTGCATTTCAACAAGGCGATGGCTGCCATGTCGGCAAGAGAGTTTATGCAGCAGGTGCTCCACGACCATCTCAACGTAAGGAAACTCTTCATCGGCTACGACCATCGCTTCGGTCATAACCGCGAGGAGACTTTCGAAGATTACGTGCGCTACGGCAGGGAGATTGGCATTGAGGTAATCAGGAACGAGGCCTTCCAGATAGATGGCATCAACATCTCTTCTTCCGTAATCCGCTCATTCCTGAAAGAGGGAGAAGTGGAGATGGCAGCCCGGTGCCTCGGTTTCCCTTACACCCTCATCGGAAAGGTGGTGAATGGATTCCATGAAGGCAGAAAACTCGGCTTCCCTACAGCCAATCTCGATATCTCGCATTTCGGACAGTTGATTCCTGCTCCTGGTGTCTATGCCGTAAAGGTAAGACTGGAGAATTCGGTGGTATGGAAGAGAGGAATGATGAATGTGGGCAATCGCCCAACCTTCAATGGCAGACAACTGACGCTAGAGACGCACATCTTCAATTTCGAAGGCGATATTTACGACCAGCTCTTGCTCGTAAGCTTCGTGAAGCGAATAAGGGGCGAACAGAAGTTTGACAGTCCCGAGGAGTTGGCGGCGCAGCTGAAAGAGGATGAGCAGACCGTGCTGGATCTCTTTGAAAAGGAAGCGGAATGATAGCGAGAATGCTATTAACTATAAACGATTAATTATAAAACAGTAAAAGCAATGGCAAAGATTAATTTAAAGAGAGGTTTGACGGATATCGTCCTCTACCTTATTATATTTATAGTAGTACAGATTATCGTGATGTATGCTGGCGTAGGAATCTGGGCGGGCATTAAGGGCGAAGGTTACCAGGCAACGCTCCTGGCTATCAGTTCGGGCAGCAATCCTATCCTGACGGCGCTTACCTCAGCGTTCAGCAACGTTATCACCCTCGTCATCTTCCTGAAGACGAAGTGGACACCGCTGACCCGCGATTATCTGCTTTCCAAGCCTTGGGCAACGCTTCTCTGGGTGGCATTGTTCACCCTGGGAACCATCATTCCTCTGGAGTTCATCTATGAGCAGATAGGCATCGAGATGGACGAGAATGCCGAGCAGATACTCGCATCGCTCATGAAGGAGCCTTGGGGCTATGTGGCTATCGGCGTTTTGGCGCCTTTTGCTGAGGAGGTTGTGTTCCGTGGAGCCGTTCTCCGCACCCTGCTGGGTCTTATGAGCAAGAAGAACCATTGGGTAGCCATCATGATTTCGGCTGCCATCTTCGGTCTGGCTCACGCCAACGTAGCGCAGTTTGTCAATGCCCTCCTGCTGGGCTTACTCCTGGGTTGGATGTATTATCGCACCAAGAGTCTTGTTCCGGGCATCCTGCTCCACTGGGTGAACAACACGATGGCGTATGTCCTATCCAATATCATGCCGCAGAGCGATGGCAAGCTCATCGACCTCTTCCATGGCGATGAGAAGACCATGTATTATGCCGTAGGCTTCTCTCTCTGCATCATGATTCCAAGTTTTATACAGATGATTATCAGATTAAAGAAAGCAAAGGCTTAAGAGATAATAAACGAGTAAAAAGGTTACCTGAATGGGTAGCCTTTTTTCAGATATATAATCAGATAGATCAGTAGATTTTATGAAGATAATAGAAAGCAGCATTATAGGAAAGAAGAGCCAGGAGGCTTGTGAGGATGGAATGGTAGTTACCGATGATTTCATCGCTGTGATTGATGGCAGTACGAGCAAGACTCCGAAGCATCTCAATCCTGATATGAAGAACGGAAGATACGCCATGATGCTTATCTCGGAGTATATTCGTGAGGAGTTGAAAGCGGATGCCTCGGTAGATGATTTCTGCCAGGGTGTGACAGCCTACATATATAATAAGGTGTATGAAAAGCTAGGGGTGGAAGAGCGGTTGCAGGAACATCCGGAAGAGCGGCTTACCGCCTCGGCTATCCTTTATAGCCGGACAAGAAATGAAGTCTGGATGGTGGGCGATTGCCAGGCCATCATCGATGGAAAGCTTTATGAGAACGGCAAGCCTTATGAGCAGGAGATTGCCAGGAAGCGAGTGGAGCTGATAGAACAGGGCCTTTCTCCTGCCGAGGCTAGAAAGCAGATAGAGCCATTGCTTATCAAGGCGATGCTTTCGGGGCAGAACCGGACCTATACGGTTATCGATGGATTTCCTATCTATCGGGAGGGAGTGAAGGTTGTCTCTGTTTCAGATTCTTGTTCTGTTCAAGATTCTGTCCCAGCATCAGATTCAGTCCCTTGTTCTGACTCTGTTTCTGCATCAGGTACAATTTTTGTCTCCTCCTCCGAGATTGTATTGGCTAGCGATGGCTATCCTTTCCTGAAGCCAACCTTGGCAGCGAGCGAGGCGGCATTGGTAGAGCAGATTGCCAACGACCCTCAGAACATCCATTCCTTTATCGCCACCAAGGGCATTGTTGAGGGCAATAAGAGCTTCGATGATAGAACCTATATCCGATTTTCGGTTGAAAAATAAAACACGGACAAATTGAATTTGTCCGGCTCTTTTGTCCGGATGCTTGTAACTATCCAATAATCAGTTGTTTATAAGTCATCGGACAATTTGTCCGTGTTATTTTTTTAACATGAAATCATTAAAAAAAACAAGGATTTTGATTCGGTAAGCGATGAGTTGCCAAGAAGAAAACGATGACTTCTGTACCGAGAACCGGTGAGTTTTGGGGAAGAAAACTATGAGTTAGATTCGTTAACAAAGAGGGCAAGGAGTTAACAGGTTAACAGTTAACAGCTGTTTTTTGCATCCTCCCCCTCTTTCCCATACCTTATGTTATATATAAATATATATACTTATTATTATATGTGAGTGGGGAGTAGTATGCATTTTCGGACTGTTAACTGTTAACCTGTTAACCCCCATCAGGAAAACCTCCCCATGGATAATCATGTTGCCACTATGGGTTGGTTCTATTGTCTGCCCTTTTTCGGCAGAATAACCGTATTGATGTTCCAATACATGATAGGGCACATCATTATGATGCCCCATCACTTTGTCTTTTCCTATCCAATTAAGTGCTGGCATTATATCTATAGTTTATGGGAGTGAGGAGTAAGGACTTATGCCTCTTCATGTGCATAATTAGCGTAGTTACCTAAAATTTGTTCGATATGGATTACTTCTGGGCATGAATCCCATGTGAAGCCACCTCCCATTAGATACCAGTTGTTTCTTTCTTTAACAGGCACTTTCTTCATGCTTGGAAAAGCAGAAATAGGCATCGTTATAGAACGACCGTCTTGCAGGGTAACTTCAAACTTACCTCTCTTTGGGAAAGATACAGCCTTGATTTTAGGCTTCACATTCCAATAACCTTCATTCTGATACATATTTTTACTTTTTTATTTTTATTATTCTTATAGTTTTACCTTCCTTGAATTGCTTCCATTGGTAAAGCAGTTTAGTTTGGTATCTCTTTGCTATATCAAGAACCTCTTTGGCTTGTTTGTCAGTGAGGTCTCCTTGTTTTGCCATTTCTACTTCTGGCTCCAACCAAATCTTACAGAGTTCTTCTGTTCCTCGCTTACCTACATGAACATGAGCTCTGTTCTCATGGAAATTTGTGTTATAGAACAGAAAGTTCCAAATGATTTTGGCTGTTATGTATAGAAGAACTTTAGGCATAAATCCCCTCCTTCATGATTCTTTGTTTAAGCAAGCCATTCATCCTGTCTCTTACCCTAACCATATCGACCATGGCTCCAAACAACTTTTCCAAGTCGGTTTGTATCAAGTCTAATGTCAAGAAAGAAGGAGCCTTGCCTTCGTAACAAACGTCAACATCACTCTCGTCAATCTGTTCACCACGAGCTACTGAGCCAAAGATGCCAATCTTTGTCAATCCATATTTTGAAGTAGCGATACTCTTGTACGACTTCAAAAGGTTTAGTATTTCAGATGTTGTCTTCATTGTTATAATATTTATGTCCTTCATTTCACTCTTTCATACCCTTCGTAATAGTACGACAGCTCGATGCCCTTGAAGATGACTTCTCGGTTACGTGATTTCATCTTGTAAGACGCCTTATTACGGACCCACTGCAAAAATACAAACTTTTTTCTAAACTCTCGCATAAATGAGGAAAATATTTTCATTTATCATTCGTTTTAAGTAATAAGTCCATTTGGTGCATATTATCCGATAAAAGGCAACCCGTGAGGGCTGCCTCTTACCATATAGCAAGGGCTGCCAGTACATCCTGGCAGCCCTAATACGTTAGTATGTTATGAAAAATTTGAGAGAATTGAAACTTCACAGTTTCATAATTGTTTTACTAAACATGATTTTTATATAGAGAAAGCATAGAAATAACTACTTCAATATCGTAGGAGTTGCATTGGTGGTGCTCACCTGGTCGATGCCCGTGCGCTGCATGGAATCAACGGCAGCAGAATCGCCCATGGCTACGGAAACACCCTTTCCGCTCTTTGTATATCCTACGTTTTCAATCTGATTATCGACATCGTTCTGGAAAGGAACCTGAGCAGCATTGCCCAAGGTCAAGACGATAGCTACTACGGCAGCAGCCTTGAAGAGCGGCTTCAGGCGCTCTGTCAATGAAACCACCTTCGCCTTGTTTGGCTCCTTGGTGTATTCATCCTCAATCATCGCCATCATCTTCTGGTCGAAGTCATCACCCAATGTCTCATGCTTAGCCTCACCCATTTCGTAAGAGAAGAGGGCTTTATATGGCTTCAGCTCGGCAGGCAACTCGTCCTGGCTGAAGAATGCGCGGAGAATCTCCTCCTCTTCGAGAGAAGTCTCTGCCTTCCAATAGCGGTCCAAAAGTTGGTTGATGTACTTATAATCCATAACTGTCGAATTGTTGAAATCTTTGTTTAACTGTTTGTCGAGCCCTGTAGATATTCACCTTGACCTGGTCTTCGGTGATGCTGAGGATGTCTGCTATTTCCTTATAGGATTTTCCTTCGATGTCTCGAAGTTGCAGACAGCTGCGCTGCTTCTCGGGCAGTTCATTAATGATGTTCCTTACGATGTCCAGCTTGTCTTTCTGAATCATGCGTTCGGAAGGAGTGGATGATGTCTCGTCGAGCCTTTCCGTGGTCTGCTCTTCCAGTGAATCGTTCTGATTATCCATCTTCTTGATGCGGTCGATCGAGAGGTTGCGGGCGATGGTGAGGCTGTAGGCCTCGATTGAGTCAAGCTCCTGCCATCTTTCGCGGGCATTCCAGACTTTAATCATCGTATCCTGCACAACGTCTTCCGCTTCCTCCCGGTTGAGAGTAATGCGAAGGGCCAGCCTGAAGAGTTTATTCTTCAGTGGCAAAACATCGTTTTGGAAACTGATTTTTTTCATCCCTCTATAATTAATGACGACTTACCTGTAAGAAAGTTACAGGCCAGTACTAAAAAAGTTATTATTTAACAATCTCTAACAAATTTGGCGTGGAAAGCTTTTGCCTTTACAGGGCGATAGCAGCCCACATTCCTAACCCCAGGGGGCTACCCTGGGCTAAGAGCTTTTGGGCCTTAGCCCGTACTTGAACCACATGTGAAAGAGTAAAAAAGAAGAGTGATGAATTTTTCACTCTTCGTTCTTCACTTTTCACTTAATAACAGTTCCGTGCTTCCCGTCGATGGCGGTAGCGAGGGTGATAATCACCTCTTTCACACCTGCGTCGATGGCTGCAAGGGCATTCTCCAGTTTCGGAATCATGCCGCCTGCCACGGTACCGTCTGCTTTGTATCTCTCAAAATCGGCATGGGTAATCACTGGAATCACGCTGTCGTCATCCTCAGGATTGCTGAGTACGCCTTTCTTTTCAAAACTGTATATCAATGTCACGTCGTAGTAAGGAGCCAGAGCCTTGGCTGTCTCGCTTGCGATGGTGTCGGCATTGGTATTGAGGATATTGCCCTTTCCGTCGTGGGTCAATGGAGCCATCACGGGGGTAATGCCTTCGTTAATCAGGGTCTGGAGCATCTTGCCGTTGGCATGCTCCACGTCGCCTACGAATCCGAAGTCAATGCCGTCCTTCAATGGGCGCTTATGACTGTGGATTACGTCCATATCAGCACCTGTCAGGCCGAGGGCATTCACGCCGTTAGCCTGAAGCTTGGCAACCAGGTTCTTGTTGACCAAACCGCCATAAACCATGGTTACCACCTCCAGCATATCTGCATCGGTGATGCGACGGCCGTTTACCATCTTGCTCTCAATGCCGAGGGCTGCGGCTACCTTGGTGGCACGGCGTCCACCGCCATGTACCAATACTTTCTTGCCGGGAATGGCTGCAAAATCCTTCAGGAGCCGTGCCAGCTGCTCGCTGTCTTCAACGATGGCACCGCCAACCTTTACTACTGTTACTTTTTCCATATTGTTACTTTGAACTTTGAACATTGAACTTTGAGCTTTGAACATTGAACTTTATGATTAGTAAAGCAATTGAATTCTTCACTCTTCACTCTTCGTTCTTCACTTACTGAAGATATGTGTATCCAAAGAGACCATTGCGATAGGTGCCCAGGAATTCCTTACCCTCATCGAGAGAAATCTTGCCTTCCTTCACACTCTTGGTTACCCACTGCTCCAACTGGCGGACGAGCTTCTTAGGATTGTACTGTACGTAATCCAAAACCTCCTCCACGGTCTCGCCATCGAATATCTGGTCGATGCAGTACTTGCCATCCTTTACAGAGATGTGGGCTGCATTGGTGTCGCCGAAGAGATTGTGCATATCGCCCAGAATCTCCTGGTAGGCACCTACGAGGAACACACCGAGATAGTATGGTTCGTTCTTCTTCAATGGATGAAGTGGGAGAACGTTGCCGATATGACCGTCGGTTACGAAGTTGGCTATCTTTCCGTCGCTGTCGCAGGTGATGTCCTGCAAGGTAGCGTTGCGGGTAGGGCGCTCGTCCAGGCGCTGGATAGGCATGATAGGGAAGAGCTGGTCGATGGCCCAACTGTCTGGCAGGCTCTGGAACAGTGAGAAGTTACAGAAATACTTGTCGGCAAGAATCTTATCCAATCCTCTGAGCTCCTCAGGCACGTGCTTCATGTGCTTGGCAAGACTGTTGATCTCGTGGCACACGCTCCAGTACATCGCCTCAATCTCGGCACGGGTCTTCAAGTCTACGATGCCGTGAGAGAAGAGCTGCAAAGCCTCGTCGCGAATCTGCTCAGCATCGTGCCAGTCCTCCAGCATGTTGCGTGGATTCAGGTTGTCCCATATCTCATAAAGGTCCTTCACCAGCTGGTGGTCGGTTTCCTTTGCCTCAAACTCCTCTGGCATTTCCGGCAGGGAAGCAGTCTCCAAGACATCAATCACCAATACGGAGTGGTGGGCAGAGAGCGAACGGCCACTCTCGGTGATGAGGTTAGGATGCTCGATATTGTTCTTGTTGGCTGCATCAACGAAGGTGTAGACACAGTCGTTTACATACTCCTGGATAGAATAGTTCACGGAGCTCTCGCTGCTGGAAGAGCGGGTGCCGTCGTAATCCACGCCAAGACCACCGCCACAATCAACGAAATCTACATCGTAGCCCATCTTGTGGAGATTGATGTAGAACTGTGCAGCCTCTCGGAGAGCCGTCTGGATGCGGCGGATCTTGGTAATCTGGCTTCCGATGTGGAAGTGGATGAGGCGCAGGCAGTCGTGGAATCCCATCTCCTCAATCTTGTTGAGGGCGGTGAGCAGTTCGGCGCTTGTCAAACCGAACTTCGATGCATCGCCACCGCTCTCAGCCCATTTTCCTGAGCCGGAAGAAGCGAGCTTGATGCGGATGCCGATGTTTGGCTTCACGTTGAGCTTGCTTGCCACCTTGGCGATGATGTCGAGCTCATTGAGCTTTTCTACCACGATGAAGATGCGCTTACCCATCTTCTGTGCCAGCAAGGCAAGTTCGATATAGCTCTCATCCTTGTAGCCGTTGCAGATGATGAGCGAATCGCTCTGAGCCTGTACGGCGATAACGGCGTGGAGTTCAGGCTTGGAGCCTGCTTCCAGACCGAGGTTGAATTTCTTGCCGTGAGAAATAATCTCCTCAACGACTGGTTGCATCTGGTTCACTTTAATAGGATAGATGACAAAGTTTTCTCCCTTGTATCCATACTCTTCCTTTGCCTTTTGAAAACAGCTGGCTGTCTTCTCGATGCGGTTGTCGAGGATGTCTGGGAAACGGAGCAGTACGGGAGCGTTGATGTCGCGTAATGCCAACTCGTCCATGATGTCGCGCAAATCAATCTGCGTGTTATCCTTGCATGGAGTTACATAGACATCACCCTTGTCGTTGATGCCAAAGTAAGAAGTGCCCCAGCCACCGATGTTGTAGAGCTCCTTCGAGTCTTCAATAGTCCATTTCTTCATTTCTGTTCTTGTCTTGCTAGAAATCTGTTTGTTTATTTATGATATTACCTTATTATTATAGCCACGATTATACGTTCAGCATTTTCCGTATCTGCTCAACCATCCCGTTGATTTTGTCGAAGTCGTCCATCACATTGATGTCTATGATGTGTTTTGCCTTGTTGTAGAATGGTTCACGTAGCTTCAGTTGCTCACGGATGAAGATTTCAACCTCTTCGGGTGTTTTATTGAGCAGGAGAGGTCTCACTCCCTTGCCCATCTTCAAGTGGGTATGGAGTGTCTCTGGTGATGCTTTCAGATAGATGGTTTCACCTAATTGATTCATGTAGTCCATGTTGTCAAAGAAACATGGTGTTCCTCCACCGCAGCTCACTACTACGTTTTCAAACTCAGCTACCTCGTGGAGCATGTTGCGTTCAATTTTGCGGAACCCTTCTTCGCCTATTTCATCGAAAATCTGCTTCACGGTTTTTCTCATTCTACTCTCGATATACCAGTCGAGATCATAGAACATTACGCCAAGTTCTTTAGCGAGGGCTTTCCCGACTGTAGTCTTGCCGGCACCCATATATCCAATAATGATGATTGACTTCATTTCTTCAGTTTATTTCTTGCCATCGCTCTTTTTGGGGGCGATGGCAGATTCTCTTATTTCTTACGACCTCTGGTTTTTGGCTCAGGAGCTTCCTTGATGATGGTCATGCATTCATCATAGCTGAGCGCTTCAACGTTTTCCTGCTTTGCCTTAGGAATGCGATAGTTCTTTCCATCATAGGCAATGTATGGACCGTAACGGCCATTCAGGAGTTCCAGCTTGTCGTCTTCCTCGAAGGTCTTGATATGACGCTTTTCCTCGTTGGAGCGCTTTTCCTGGATGAGTTCGATAGCTCTTTCCAAAGTAATGGTCAGTGGATCATCTTCCTTAGGAATGGCTACATACTTGCGGTTGTGGAGCACGTATGGACCGAAACGGCCGGCACCGATGGTAACGGTAGTGCCTTCAAACTCACCAACTTCTCTTGGTAACTTAAAGAGCTCCAGCGCTTCGTCCAGCGTAATGGTCTCGATACTCTTGTCGGAAGGCAATTGGGCAAACAGAGGCTTGTCTTTATCGTCTGCACTTCCAATTTGTGCCACAGGACCGAAACGGCCTATCTTTACGTATACAGGACGTCCTGTCTTAGGATCCTTGCCCAGTTCGCGTTCGCCGGCTTTGTGCTCGCTGCGTGCATTCATGACTTCTTTCACTTCTGGCTCAAAACTCTTGTCGAAGTCTTTCATCCATTTGTTCCATTCAGTCTTTCCTGCAGCAATATCATCAAACTTCTGCTCTACGTTTGCTGTAAAGTTATAGTCCATGATGCTAGGGAAGTTGGCAATCAGGAAGTCATTTACCACGATGCCGATATCTGTAGGGAGGAGCTTGCCCTTCTCCGAACCAGCCATTTCCTTCTTGGTTTTCTGGGTAACCTTGATACCCTTCAGGGAATCTACAGTAAATGAACGTTCCACGCCCTGCTTGTCTCCCTTCACCACGTATTCACGCTGCTGGATGGTACTGATGGTTGGAGCATAGGTTGATGGACGGCCGATGCCTAAATCTTCCAGTTTCTTGACGAGGCTGGCCTCTGTATATCTTGCAGGAGCCAGAGAGAATTTCTCTGTAGCAATAATCTCACGGCGCTGCAAAGCATCGCCTTCTTTCATGGCAGGCAGGAGATGAGTTGCATCTTCTGCATTTTCATCCTCATCAGTAGATTCACGATAAACCTTGAGGAAACCATCGAAAGAAACAACTTCGCCATTGGCAATGAACTTTTCGCTTGCATTGTCGATATTGATGGTAATTGTTGTCTTCTCAATCAAGGCATCAGCCATCTGTGAAGCGAGTGTGCGCTTCCAGATCAGTTCATAGAGACGTTTTTCCTGACTGGTTCCATCGATGCTTGTCTCGTTCATGTATGTAGGGCGGATAGCCTCGTGAGCCTCCTGTGCTCCCTTAGAGCTGGTATGATAGGTTCGTGGCTTACTATATTCGTTGCCGTAAACCTTTATGATCTCATCCTTGCTTGCATTGGTGCAGAGGGAAGAGAGGTTTACGCTATCGGTACGCATGTAGGTGATTCGTCCACTTTCGTATAGTCGCTGTGCCACCATCATGGTCTGGCTTACGGTGAAGCCGAGCTTGCGGGCAGCTTCCTGCTGCAAGGTTGAGGTGGTAAAAGGTGGCGCCGGTGTACGCTTCAGTGGCTTCTTGCTCACAGTTTCTACAGAGAAGTTGGCGTCCTTACACTTCTCCAGGAAGGCTTCTACTTCTTCATGGGTTTTGAAACGTTGGTCAAGTTCTGCCTTTACCTCTGTAGCACCACCATTCTCATTGATGAGAGCGAAGATGGCGTTGACACGGTAGTATGGTTCGCTCTTGAACTTCTGAATCTCACGCTCACGTTCTACTATCAGACGTACGGCAACGCTTTGTACACGGCCGGCAGAGAGTGCAGGCTTCACCTTTCTCCACAATACAGGCGAAAGCTTGAAACCTACCAGACGGTCGAGTACACGGCGAGCCTGCTGGGCATTCACCAGGTTCATGTCCAGATGTCGTGGGTGCTCAATAGCGTCCAAGATGGCAGGTTTGGTAATTTCATGGAAGACGATACGGCTTGTCTTCTCCTCATCCAATCCGAGAACTTCGCAAAGGTGCCAGCTGATGGCTTCTCCCTCGCGGTCCTCATCGGATGCTAACCAAATCTTCTTGGCTTGCTTCGCTGTAGCTTTTAATTCTGTGACGAGTTTTTTCTTCTCCTCTGGAATCTCATAACAAGGTTCCATGGACTTCTCGTCTATACTGAGTTCCTTCTTCTTCAGGTCACGGATATGACCGTAAGAAGACATTACTTTAAAGTCTTTACCTAAAAACTCTTCGATTTTCTTGGCCTTTGCAGGGCTCTCGACGATTACTAAATTTTCTTGCATACGCTTCTACACAATTTCTTTTGGTCTGCAAAAGTAAATAAACTTTTTGCTTATACCTTATTATATAGCGATTTTTTTAGTTTTTTAAATGTTTCGGGGCTTTTTTCATTCTTTCGTCTTGTGTTTTGCAAGAAATTTGATGACTCCTTGTCTTACGGAACCTAATCCGAACTCTTCGGGATGGATGGCTTTAAGAGGAATCCAATAGGACTCTTCGGCATCGTCCATTGCTTCAACGTGAGAGAGGTCTTTTACCTTGACAATGTAGAACATATCAAGGGTGTGGACCAGAAAGCCAGAGTAAAGGTAGAGGTTGGGGATGCTGAACTGATAGTTTACTTCTATGGCGTCAAGCCCAGTTTCCTCTTTTACTTCTCTTGCCACGCCTTCTTCTCCGGTTTCGTCCATGTCGACAAAACCACCAGGCAGGTCGAGGGTTCCCTTGGCAGGTTCGTTCTTTCTGCGAACTACCAGAAGCTCGTCTTTCTCGTTGAGGATGAAGGCTACTGTGGCGCTGCTAGGGTTGAGATAGTAGGAGAATCCGCAGTCTGTGCATTTCTTGCTCTTGATGTTGTTGATTTCGAAGTTCGGGGATCCGCAAACGGGGCAAAACTTGAATTTATCTAATACGTGACTCATAATGTATATATTAAAGAACGGTCGGTCTTTGGATTAATCCAAGATCGACCGTTATGTTGTTGATTACCAGTTGTCTGTACGGAAAGGAAAGAGCGGAAGTCCACCGGCATTGGCCATGTTGCCAAGCTGGAAATTGCGGAAGCAATAGCGCAAAGCCACAGGCTTCTTTACCTTTGGGCTGGTTACGACGATGCACTCGTTCCATCCGTCGTTGCCACCTTCCTGCCAGAAATGCTTGGCTGTGGCAGGGTGGAATACCTTGTCTTCGCCTGCAACCTCGAAGCCCTTGATGCCTTCAAAACGGTTGTAGGCTCCGTAGGTGTTGTCGAAGTGAACCTTCACGGTGTCGCCTACTATCTTCATCTCCTTGAAGGTCATGCTTTCGCTGAAGAGTCCCTTTACTCCGTAGGTCTTGCTGAGCGCCTGGAGGGCAAGACGCTCGCCTACAGGCTGTTTCTGGCATGGATGTATCTGCTCCACTTCGTATGGGTAAACCAGGTCTTCGGTGCACACGATGCCGCTGTTAGGAATCACCTTGGCTGCGTTAAACTGCTGCTCGCGGAGTCTTGGTCCCCAGTCACCATTGACATCGCCATTATGATATGGTGCTATCTGAACGAAGTAGAATGGTAACTCTCCTTGTTTGAAATCACGACGCCATTGGGCTACAAGATCAGCAAGGCGCTGGATATATTGACCTGCCGGGTCGCCTACGTTAGAACAGCCTTGGTAGAAGAGAATCCCCTTTACGCTGTAGTTGAGGATAGGATGGAAGGTTCCGTTGCCCCAAAGAAGAGGGTAGAGGAAGTCCCACTTGAACTTAGGATTCTTCGTCATCTTGAGGGAGTCGAGATCTTCTTTCGTGTTCTTTTTCAGATAGTCATGGTCTAACCAGCTTTCTACACGGCTTCCGCCCTTGTTGGCCATGACCAGACCTACAGGTACATCGAGTGCCTTGTTTACTACCTGGGCAAAGAAATAGCCAGTGGCAGAAGCATCGCCTACCGTCTCTGAATTGATGGTCTTCCATTCGCAGTTGGCGTCATCAAGAGGTTTGCTGCTCATCACGCTAGGAATCTTTACGTAGTGAACGCCCTTGTACTGATTGGCTTCAAGTACCACCTTGTTGTATCCTTCAACAGGACAGTTGCCGAATCCTTTTACGGGCATCTCCATGTTACTCTGACCTGCACAAACCCAAACTTCGCCTGCAAGAACATTGTTGATGGTAGTCTTCTCTCCATCATCAAATGTAATGGAGAGCGGGGTGTAGCTTGCCTTGGGTGTCAAGACTTTGACTGCCCATTTGCCGTCTTTCCCAGTTTGGGTAGAATAAATTCTTGAAGACCATGAGGTGCTTACCTTTACTGTTGTACCTGGCTTGTCCCAGCCCCAAAGGTTGGCTTCTGAATCTTGTTGGATAATCATGTTGTCACCTAAGATATGTGGCAACTTTACTTTAGCCTGTGCTCCTGTCGTGATAAGAGCCAAAGCTGCTAATGCTAAAAATTTCTTATTCATTTTTTAGTGTTTAAAGTTTATTGTTGTTTATAAATTGTCTTTATCTTATAGAGCGAAATCTATAGCTTGAAGTTTAAGTTTGGAAGCTGGAAAAACTTTTCTGACTTTCAAACTTAAACTTCTGATTACCTATATTTATAGGAGATTTTTGATGGCTGCGTCTAAATCCTTAATCTGGGCGTCGCGAGCCTGCAAGGTGTTGTTTCTGTCAATGAGGAAGAAGGTAGGGATGCTTTGTACATTATATAAAGTCAAGCTTTTCCCCTGAATACCATTCTCGTCGCGTACACTAATCCATGGAAGGGCTGCTGTAGATGTTTTCCAGAAGTGTTCGTCCGGGTCTACTGATACCTGATAGATTTCCAGTCCGGCAGTATGGTACTTGTTGTAGAGTTCGCGGAGCATCATGATACGCTTGGTACTTTCGCTACTTGCGAAGGCATGGAAATCGAGCAATACTACCTTGCCCTTGAGGTCAGAGAGGCGGCGTATCTGTCCCTGATTGTCCTGTAAGGCAAGTTCTATGCAGCCGTTAACCTGTACCTTGCTGGCGTTAATCTTTTGCTGAGCCATCTGGTTTTCTATGATGCGGATATCCTTCATTCCTTCGATGGCGATATTGTGCAGGTTCTTGCCACGCTCTGCGCCTGGGTAATAAGTGTCCCAGCTGGTAGCTACGGCGGCGAACACCTTCACGTCTTCCTTGTTGTTGCGCGGATTGAATATGAGGGAATTCGTATTGCCGAGCTGGATAGTCTGGAAGAGAGCATAGTAAGATGAAGCCTGCATAGGAGCCTTGAAGATATAGTTCCTCTTGATATCTTGCTTGTAATCGTTCAGCATGCGGGTCACGATGACATCTACTGAGTCAACACCGATATTCGGATTCTTAACGATGCCGTTGATGTTGCTCTGCAGCAACATCTGCTTGAGTGACAATTCCTTGATGGTATTGCAGTTCTCTGAACCTTCTACCTCATACTTGTAACTCATCTGCGGATAAGCTGCCTTTACTGTAACAGTCTCGGTAGAGTCGATGCTGAGGTTGATGGTCTGGTTGGCGATGCGGAGTCGGTAGAATTCTGGAGTGATAGAATCCATTGCGTTTTCCTGGAAGTCGAAAGTACCATCTTCGCCCAGTTTTACGGAGTCTATTTTTACAGGGCCGTTAAGACTGATATTCTCCAGATAGAGCATAGAGTCCTTAGCCTCGGTAATATTACCGTTGATATGAAATTTCTTGTTGTTACAAGAAGTTAAAGCCAGGGCAGCGACCATAATCACTGCTGCTGAATAGAGTTTAGTTATCTTCATGAATTTATGATTTTGCAAAATTATCGACTGCAAAGGTAGTAATAAAATTGGTAATAATGCATCTTAGATAGATAAAATATTTAAAAAAGTTGAAAATAGTTGCTCATTTATTCGTTTATTAATTATTAAAGAGGTATCTTTGCACCGTTTTAGATATTTTAGATGTTAGACAAAACAATAAGTTTTTAATTTAGATGAACGTAATTACAAAAAGTGTTCAGTTGCCTGATGGAAGAACCATCACAATTGAGACCGGAAAAGTTGCAAAACAGGCTGATGGTGCTGCGGTTCTCCGCATGGGTAACACAGTGCTTCTCGCAACTGTTTGTGCAGCAAAGGATGCAGTTCCGGGTACAGATTTCATGCCTTTGCAAGTAGATTACCGTGAGCAGTACAGTGCTGCTGGTCGTTTCCCTGGTGGTTTCACCAAGCGCGAAGGCAAGGCTAGCGATGAGGAAATCCTTACCTCTCGCCTCGTGGACCGTGCTTTGCGTCCACTTTTCCCTTCTAACTACCATGCAGAAGTTTACGTACAGGTAATGTTGCTCTCAGCCGATGGTGTTGACCAGCCAGATGCCCCCGCAGGTTTCGCTGCTTCAGCTGCCATGGCTTGTTCAGATATTCCTTTCGAGCACTACATCTCTGAGGTTCGTGTAGCTCGAATCAATGGTGAGTATGTCGTTAACCCTACATTCCAGCAGATGGAAGAGGCTGACATGGATATCATGGTTGGTGCTACCAAGGACAATATCATGATGGTAGAAGGTGAGATGAAGGAAGTTGCTGAGCAGGATCTTATCGGTGCCCTCAAGGCTGCTGCCGAGGCTATCAAGCCTATGTGCGAGCTCCAGTATGAGTTGGCTAAGGAGAAGGGTACTGACGTGAAGCGTGAGTACGACCACGAGATCAACGACGAGGAACTCCGTGAGCAGATTAAGTCTGAGCTTTACAAGCCTGCTTATGATATCAACCACCAGGCTTTGGAGAAGCATGCTCGTCAGGATGCTTTCGACAAGGTTTTGGCTGACTTCCTTGAGAAGTATGACGCTGCTCATACCGATCTCTCTGAGGAAGACTTGGAGGAAAAGCACGCTGAGGCTACCCGCTACTATGATGACGTAATGCGCGATGCTATGCGTCGTTGCATCCTCGATGAGGGCTTGCGCCTTGATGGTCGTGCTACTACAGATATCCGCCCTATCTGGTGCGAGGTGTCTCCACTCCCAATGCCTCACGGAAGCGCTATCTTCCAACGTGGTGAGACCATGTCTCTCTCTACATGTACTCTTGGTACAAAGATGGACGAGAAGCTTATCGACGGTGTGCTCGAGAAGAGCTACCAGCGCTTCCTCCTTCACTATAACTTCCCTCCATTCTCTACAGGTGAGGCTAAGGCTCAGCGCGGCGTAGGTCGTCGTGAGATTGGTCACGGTCACTTGGCATGGCGTGGTTTGAAGGGTCAGATTCCTGCTGACTTCCCTTACACAGTACGTTTGGTAAGCCAGATTCTCGAGTCTAACGGTTCTTCTTCTATGGCTACTGTTTGTGCTGGTACTCTCGCCCTGATGGATGCAGGTGTTCCTATGAAGAAGCCAGTTTCAGGTATTGCTATGGGTCTTATCAAGAACCCAGGTGAGGACAAGTACGCTATCCTCAGTGATATCCTTGGTGATGAGGACCACTTGGGTGACATGGACTTCAAGACCACTGGTACCCGCGATGGTTTGACCGCAACACAGATGGATATCAAGTGCGACGGTTTGAGCTTCGAGATTCTTGAGGAGGCTTTGATGCAGGCTAAGGCTGGTCGTGAGCACATCCTCAACTGCATGATGGAGACAATCTCTGAGCCACGTGCTGAGATGAAACCACAGGTTCCACGTATCGTAGCATTCGATATTCCTAAGGAGTTCATCGGTGCTGTTATCGGCCCTGGTGGTAAGATTATCCAGCAGATGCAGGAGGATACTGGTGCTACTATCACTATCGAGGAGACTGATGGCAAGGGTCACGTACAGGTATCTGCTCCTAACAAGGATTCTATCGATGCAGCTTTGGCTAAGATTAAGGCTATCGTAGCTGTTCCTGAGGTTGGTGAGGTTTACGAGGGTACTGTCCGTTCTATCATGCCTTACGGTTGCTTCGTAGAGATTCTCCCTGGTAAGGATGGTTTGCTCCACATCTCTGAGATTGACTGGAAGCGTCTTGAGACAGTTGAAGAGGCTGGCATCAAGGAAGGCGACAAGATCAAGGTGAAGTTGATGGAGATTGATCCTAAGACTGGCAAGTACAAGCTCTCTCACCGTGTGTTGATGGAGAAGCCAGAGGGTTATGTTGAGCGTGAGCGTCGTCCACGTCCTGAGCGCGGTGAGCGTCGTGGCGGCCGTCGTGATGAGCGCCATGGTGAGGGTCGCGGTGAGCGTCCTGCTCGTCAGCCACGTCGTTATGAGCATCATAACGAAGAGCAGGCTCCAAAGGATTTTAACGATTCTTTGGACCATAACAATGATGTAGAATAGTACATTATAAGTGAAATATGTTAGGGTGCATCTTTTCCGAAAGGAGGAGATGCATCTTTTTTATGTTTTGATGGGTGTGGAGTGGTCTGTTATAGTTGAATGGAAAAGTATATTGGGAAATAGATACAAAAAAAGTCATAAGATAAACTTATGACTCTTATTGCGCTTCAAGATGGGCTTGAACCAACGACCCCCTGATTAACAGTCAGGTGCTCTAACCAACTGAGCTATTGAAGCAATTTGCTATGAAAGAAGATGAGTTACGAGGCTAGCCTGAAACTCTCTTGCGCTTCAAGATGGGCTTGAACCAACGACCCCCTGATTAACAGTCAGGTGCTCTAACCAACTGAGCTATTGAAGCGTTTTTTGCATCAAGAACATAACGTTCCTTATTTGCGTGTGCAAAAGTACTAACTTTTCTTCATTCAACCAAATTTTTCTCTAACTTTTTTTATTTTTTTCTTAAAAAAGTGCATTTTTGAGCAGTTTTCACTACTTTTTGCATCAAAGATGGCGGTTTTCAAGAAGAAATGAGTAATTTTGTGGGCGAATATATAATACAATAAAATAATGATGAAAAAACTATTGATTTCATTGCTTATGGTGCTCTTTGCAGCGCCAACTTATGCACAAATAGATAAGGATCACGATTTTAAAGTGGCGAAGAACATGGATATATTCAATGCCATTTATAAGAATCTTGATTTGATGTACGTGGATACGCTCGATGCGGAAGAAGTGGTAGGCAATGGTGTCAAGGCGATGTTGGGAAGTCTTGATCCTTATACCACATACTATCCGGAATCGAAAGTCAATGAGTTGAAAAATATGCTCACCGGTAAATATGCGGGTGTGGGTGCTGTGATACGCTATAACTTTCAGTTACAGCGTGTCTGTATCAGCGAACCTTATGAGAATATGCCGGCTGCTGAGGCAGGATTGAAGAAGGGGGATATTATCTTGAGTATCGATGATGAGAGTATGACCGACAAGGATGTGAGTTATGTGAGCGACCATCTTCGTGGTGATCCTGGTACGTCTTTCATATTGAAGGTAAAGCGACCAAGTACAGGCAAGATTCTCAAGGTAAAGGTTACTCGCCGTACCATCCAGATGCCGTTCCTTCCTTATTACGGTATGTTGGAGGGTGGTATCGGCTATATCAACTTCAATTCCTTTACAGATAATTGCGCCAAGGATGTGCGTCGTGCCTTCATCGATTTGAAAAAGCAGGGGGCTAAGAGTCTTATTTTTGACCTTCGTACCAATGTAGGTGGTTCTGTAAGTGAGGCTGTGAATATTATCAATATGTTCTTGCCGAAGGGAAAGACTGTGTTGGAGATGAAGGGTAAGTTGCAGCGTTCCAATAATGTATATAAGACCAAGGTTGAACCTGTTGACTCTCTGATGCCAATGGTTGTGTTGGTAAGCAACAATACGGCGAGTGCCAGTGAAATCATGAGTGGTAGCTTACAGGACTATGATCGTGCAGTTATATTAGGTACGCGCACGTATGGAAAGGGATTGGTACAGTCAACCATGGATTTGCCATATAATGGTCAGATGAAGTTGACCACTGCTAAGTATTACATTCCTAGTGGCAGATGTGTGCAGGCGCTCAACTACAAGCATGCTAAGGGCGGTTATGTGGAGCACGTTCCAGATTCTCTTACCAAGGTTTTCTATACCGCCGGAGGCAGAAAGGTGCGTGACGGTGGTGGTGTTAAGCCTGATGTGGAAGTGAAGCCGGATTCGTTGCCTAATATTGCATTTTATCTGGCTGGTGCCCGTGATAGTAACGAGGTGATGCTCAATTATGAGGTAGATTATATTGCCAAGCATCCTACCATTGCACCAGCTAAAGACTTTGCTCTTACCGATGCTGATTATGATGAGTTTAAGGCTCGTGTACTAAAGGCAGATTTTAAGTACGACCGTGAGACGGAAAAGTATCTGAAGGATTTGGAGAAACTGGCTAAGTTTGAGGGCTATTACGATGATGCCAAGCCCGAGTTTGAAGCATTGAAGAAAAAGCTGAGTCACAATGTGGCAAAAGATCTGGATTACAACAAGACATATATCAAGCAGCTTTTGGAAAACGAGATAGTGGCAGCTTACTATTTCCAGGCAGGAGCCATACAGAATTCTTTACGTTACGATAAGCAGGTGAAGGCTGCTATGAAGTTGCTTCAATCACCTGAAGAATACGAAAAAATACTGCATCCAGTGAAAAAATAAGTATAAAAACCTGCACAATCAATTAAAAATGCGCAGGTTATGAATAAAAAACAGGAAAATCTTTGGAGAATTTCGAAAATATTCGTAATTTTGCAAACGTTCAGTGGAATGAGGGGCTCGAATGAGTTCCTCATTTTATTTTAATAAGGTATTTATGATTGATAAAAACGTCGTTAAAAAATTAGTTGAAGAATGGCTCCAAGATAAGGAATATTTCTTGGTTAGCGTTGAAATCAGTCCGGACAATCGAATCGTGGTAGAGATAGACCATGCTGATGGTGTGTGGATTGAGGATTGTGTTGCCCTCAGTAGATATATTGAGGAACGCTTGAGTCGTAATGAGGAAGATTATGAACTGGAAGTTGGTTCTGCTGGTCTTGGTCAACCATTCAAGGTTCCACAGCAGTATATCAACTTCGTTGGTAAGGAGGTAGAGGTGCTTGATGCTGATGGTGTCAAAGTAAAGGGCATCTTGAAAGCTGTGGACGGAAATGATTTCACAGTAGGCGTAGAGGAAAAGGTAAAGGTTGAGGGAAAAAAACGTCCTGTTAAGCAGGAGGTTGACCACGTTTATCAAATGGATAAAGTAAAGTATACAAAATATTTAATCAGTTTTAAATAAGCTATGGCTAAAAAAGATCAGGAAATTACAGCGAGTATGATTGATACATTCCGCGAGTTTAAAGAAACCAAGAATATCGACCGTACTACATTGGTAAGTGTGTTGGAGGAAAGTTTCCGCAACGTTCTTGCTAAGATTTTCGGTAGTGATGAGAATTTCGATGTTATCGTTAACCCTGACAAGGGCGATTTCGAGATCTATCGCAATCGTGTTGTTGTTGCTGACGGTGAAGTAGAGGACGAAAATAAGGAAATAACACTTACTGAGGCGCGCAAGATTGAGCCTGACTACGAGGTAGGTGAGGATGTAAGTGAGAAGGTTGATTTCAATAAGTTTGGTCGCCGTGCTATCTTGACTCTTCGCCAGACTTTGGCTTCTAAGATTCTTGAGTTGGAACACGATTCTCTTTTCAATAAGTACAAGGATCGTGTAGGACAGATCATTTCTGGTGAGGTTTACCAGGTTTGGAAGCGTGAGGTACTTATCGTAGACGATGAGAACAATGAACTTATCTTGCCTAAGACAGAGCAGATTCCTGGCGATATGTATCGTAAGGGCGAGACCGTTCGTGCAGTCATCGACCGCGTTGATAATGATAACAATAATCCTAAGATTATCTTGAGCCGTACAGCTCCTGCTTTCTTGCAGCGTTTGTTGGAGGCTGAAGTTCCTGAGATTGCAGAGGGCTTGATCGCTATCCGTCGTATTGCTCGCCTTCCTGGAGAACGCGCAAAGATTGCTGTTGAAAGCTTTGATGAGCGTATCGACCCAGTTGGAGCTTGTGTCGGTGTGAAGGGTAGTCGTGTTCACGGTATCGTACGTGAATTGAACAACGAGAATCTTGATGTTGTCAATTATACTGACAATGCCAAACTGTTCATTCAGCGTGCTTTGGCTCCTGCAGCCATTACTTCTGTAAACATCGATGATGAGAACAAAAAGGCTGAAGTGTTCTTGAAGCCTGATCAGGTGAGCAAGGCTATCGGTCGTGGCGGTATGAACATCAAGTTGGCTTCCATGCTGACAGAGTATACTATCGATGTATTCCGCGAAGTGGATGATAATGAAGCTGATGAGGATATCTACTTGGATGAATTCTCTGATGAGATTGACCAGTGGGTGATTGATGCCATCAAGGGCATTGGTCTCGATACAGCTAAGCAAGTACTCAATGCTCCACGCAACTTGTTGATTGAGAAGGCAGATTTGGAGGAAGAGACTGTCGACAATGTCATCAATGTATTGCGTACCGAATTCGAACAATAATTCCCTAGCTTGCTAGTGCTTGCTGGGAATCTAATTAAATTAAATAGGAGATAAATAAATATATATGAGCATCAGATTAAATAAAGCACTACGTGAATTAAATATAGGTCTTCAAACGGCAGTTGAATTCCTTGAAAATAAAAAAGAACTGGGAGAGGTGAAGGCTGAACCGAGCTTCAAAATCAGCGATGAGCAGTATCAGGCATTGAATGATGCCTTTAGCAAAGATAAGGAAGTTCGTGATCAGGCAGAGAAGCTCTTTACCAAAAAAACTAAGGATAAGAAACGTGCGCCAGAACAGAAGAACAATCGTTCCGAGAACGTATTGGAGTCGGGCAGACAGCAGTATAAGCCGCTGGGCAAGATCGACTTGGATAGTCTCGGTAAGAAATCTGCTGTTCAGTCTGTTGCTGATAAGCCAGAGGTGCATGAGCAAGAGACTGCTGCCGTCAGTCCTGCGCCTAATAAAGAGATAGTAAAGGCTGAAAATAAGGATGAGAAGAGACAACAGAATGTCTCTCAACATAAACAGAATATGAAACAGGAGAATCAGCAAAAAACACAACAGGCAAAATCGCATGAATCTAAGGGGCTGCAGAATGGCCACAATCAGCAGAAAGCTGCACATCACAAGGGAGACAACCAACCTTCTAAGGTTGATAACAAGACTCAGCAGGATCAGACTGCTGTAGCTTTAGGGGGCTCTAGTGTCTTTACTTTGAAAAGTGAGAAGAAAATGTCTTCTAACGAACCTAAGGTGTTAGGCAAGATTGACCTTTCTTCTTTGAATCAGAGCACTCGTCCTAAGAAGAAGTCTAAGGAGGAGCGCCGTAAGGAACGTGAGGAAAAATTGGCTCAGCAGCACAGCGAGCGTAAGAAGCGTGTTCGTATTAACAAAGAGCGTGTTGACATCAATGCCGAAGCAAAGAATAATAATGGCGATGGTGGTAATGGCCAGAATAGAGGTAATAATGGTGGCAACAAAAAGAACAGAAACAAGAACAGAAATAATAATAACAATAATAATAAGGGCAATAACAACAACCGCGGCAACCAGCGCCAGATAGAGGTGGACGACGAGGCTGTAGCACGCCAGGTTAAGGAGACTCTTGCCCGTTTGACCAGCAAGAGCCAGAACAAGAAGGGTGCTAAGTATCGTAAGGAGAAGCGTGAGGCAGTTCAGGAGAAGTTGCAGGATCAGGCTCGTCAGGAGCAGAAGGAAAGCAAGACCCTGAAGCTCACTGAGTTCGTTACCGTTAGCGAGTTGGCTACGATGATGGATATCAGCGTTACTCAGGTTATCTCTACCCTGATGGGTGTAGGTATCATGGTTTCTATCAACCAGCGTCTGGATGCTGAAACCATCAACATGGTGGCTGAGGAGTTCGGCTTCAAGACAGAATACGTAAGTGCAGAGGTTCAGGAAGCCGTGAGCGAGGAAGAGGATGATGAGAACGACTTGGTTCCTCGTGCTCCAATCGTAACCGTGATGGGTCACGTAGACCATGGTAAGACCTCTTTGCTCGACTATATCCGCAATACCAATGTGATTGCCGGTGAGGCGGGTGGTATTACCCAGCATATCGGTGCCTACAGTGTGACTCTGAACAGCGGTCGCAAGGTTACATTCCTTGATACTCCAGGTCACGAGGCGTTTACCGCCATGCGTGCCCGTGGTGCTCAGGCTACCGATATCGCCATCATCATCATCGCAGCCGATGACTCCGTGATGCCTACTACCAAGGAGGCTATCGCCCATGCTCAGGCTGCCGGTGTGCCAATGGTATTCGCTATCAACAAGATTGATAAGCCAGGGGCTAACCCAGACCGTATCCGTGAGGACTTGGCTAACATGAACCTGCTCGTTGAGGAGTGGGGTGGTAAGTATCAGTGCCAGGAAATCAGTGCCAAGAAGGGTATCGGTGTTCACGATTTGCTCGACAAGGTGCTCCTCGAGGCTGATATGCTCGACTTGAAGGCTAACCCTAACCGTCGTGCCACAGGTACCATCATTGAGTCTTCACTTGACAAGGGTCGTGGATATGTTTCTACCGTATTGGTTGCCAATGGTACCTTGAAGGTTGGTGATATTGTTCTCGCCGGTACTTCTTGGGGTCGTGTGAAGGCGATGTTCAATGAGCGTAATGCCAATATCAAGTCAGCGGCTCCTGCAGAGCCAGCTATCATCCTCGGTTTGAATGGTGCGCCTACAGCAGGTGACCAGTTCCACGTAATCGAGACAGAGCAGGAGGCTCGCGAAATCGCCAACAAGCGTGAGCAATTGCAGCGTGAACAGGGCTTGCGTACTCAGAAGCGCTTGACCTTGGGTGATATCTCTCACCGTATCGCACGTGGTGAGTTCCACGAGTTGAACGTCATCGTAAAGGGTGATACCGATGGTTCTGTTGAGGCATTGAGCGACTCATTCATCAAGCTTTCTACCGAGAAGGTTCAGGTGAACGTTGTCAACAAGGCAGTAGGTCAGATTTCAGAGAACGACGTGATGCTGGCATCTGCTTCAGATGCAGTCATCGTTGGTTTCCAGGTTCGTCCATCTGCCGATGCTCGCAAGGCTGCCGACCGTGAGGGTGTTGAAATCAACACATACTCTATCATCTACGATGCTATCGACGATATCAAGAGCGTGATGGTAGGTATGCTCGACAAGGTGAAGAAGGAAATCGTTACCGGTCAGGTTGAGGTTAAGCAGACCTTCAAGATTTCCAAGGTGGGTACTATTGCCGGTGGTCTCGTTACCGAGGGTAAGGTACACGCTAAGGATAAGGCTCGCGTCATCCGTGACGGTATCGTAATCCGTACTGCAGAAATCGGTGCCTTGAAGCGTTACAAGGACGATGTCAAGGAGGTGGTTACCGGTATGGAGTGCGGTTTGAGCCTCGTCAACTACAACGATATCCAGGAAGGCGACGTTATCGAGACTTTCACTGAGATTGAGGTAGAGCAGAAACTTTAATAAAGTGAAGAGTGAAGAACGAAGAGTGAAGAATTCATTTGTCTTTTCGCTCTATCCTATATATAATAAGGTAGGGATGAGTCCTCAGCGGCTTATCCCTATTTAGGGTTAAAATAACGAAAGGTTATTCTAAATAAAATGGCAGAAATAGAGAAAGAACAGAATCAGGTTGTCAAGGATGTGATAGACCAGAAATACGAGTATGGTTTTACCACCGATGTACATACTGAAATCATAGAAAAGGGTCTCAACGAGGATGTTGTGCGCCTGATCTCGCAGAAGAAGGGAGAGCCAGACTGGATGCTCGAATTTCGTCTGAAAGCCTACAATTACTGGAAGACGCTCAAGGAGCCAAAGTGGGGACACGTTCACGTGCCACCTATTGACTACCAGGAGATTTCATACTATGCTGACCCTTTGGCAAAGAAGCCGAAGAACAAGGAGATTGATCCTGAGTTGGAGAAGACATTCGATAAACTCGGTATTCCTCTGGAGGAGCGTCTGGCTTTGAGCGGTACCGCCGTAGATGCCATCATGGACTCTGTGTCGGTAAAGACTACCTTCAAGGAGAAACTCCGTGAGAAAGGTGTCATCTTCTGCAGTATCGGTGAGGCTGTGAAGGAGCATCCTGATTTGGTAAGAGAGTATCTGGGAACCGTGGTTCCTTATCGTGATAACTTTTATGCAGCCTTGAACAGTTGCGTATTCAGTGATGGCTCATTCGTTTATATTCCTAAGGGCGTCCGCTGTCCGATGGAGTTGAGCAGTTACTTCCGCATCAATGCCCGTAACACCGGTCAGTTTGAGCGTACATTGATTATCGCTGATGATGATGCTTACGTTTCTTACCTGGAGGGATGTACAGCGCCAATGCGTGATGAGAATCAGCTTCATGCGGCTATTGTCGAGATAATTGTCAAGGACAATGCTGAGGTGAAATACTCTACTGTTCAGAACTGGTATCCTGGTGATGAGCATGGTAAGGGTGGTGTGCTGAACCTGGTAACCAAGCGAGGCGACTTGCGTGGTGTGAACTCTAAGTTGAGCTGGACTCAGGTAGAGACGGGTTCTGCGATTACCTGGAAGTATCCTTCCTGCATCTTGCGTGGCGACAACTCTGTAGCTGAGTTCTACAGTGTGGCTGTTACCAACAACTATCAGGAGGCTGATACCGGTACCAAGATGATTCACATGGGTAAGAACACCAAGAGTACTATCATCTCTAAGGGTATTTCGGCAGGACATAGCCAGAATTCCTATCGTGGATTGGTTCGGGCCACATCCAATGCCGACAATGCACGCAACTATAGTTCCTGCGACTCTTTGTTGCTGGGCAGCGATTGTGGAGCGCATACCTTCCCATATATGGATGCCCATAACGACACAGCCGTGTTCGAGCATGAGGCAACTACCTCGAAGATTTCAGAAGACCAGCTCTTCTATTGTAATCAGCGAGGCATTCCTACCGAGGAGGCTGTCGGCTTAATCGTAAACGGTTATGCCAAGGACGTGCTCAACAAGTTGCCTATGGAGTTTGCCGTTGAGGCACAGAAACTCCTGAGTGTTTCACTCGAAGGAACCGTAGGATAGTTATCATAATTCTCGATGAAATCGATAAAAATTGACTAAAATTATGTTAGAGGTAAAGAATCTGCATGCTACTATTGCAGGCAAAGAAATATTGAAAGGTATCAACCTGACTATCAACGATGGTGAGATACATGCTATTATGGGACCTAATGGTTCCGGTAAGTCAACCTTGAGCGCTGTGCTCACAGGTAACCCTCTTTATACAGTAACAGAGGGCGAGGCTATCTTCAACGGCAAGAACCTTCTGGATATGAAGCCAGAGGACCGTGCCCGTGAAGGCTTGTTCCTCTCTTTCCAGTATCCAGTAGAAATTCCTGGCGTATCCATGACCAACTTCATGCGTGCGGCTATCAATGCCAAGCGTGTGTATCAGGGTTTGGAACCATTGAATACAAGCGAATTCATGAAGCTGATGCGTGAGAAGCGCGAGTTGGTGGAATTGGACAGCAAGTTGGCTCGCCGTTCTGTAAACGAAGGTTTCTCGGGTGGTGAGAAGAAGCGCAACGAGATTTTCCAGATGGCTATGCTGGAGCCAAAGCTCTCTATCCTCGATGAAACCGACTCAGGTCTCGATGTGGATGCGATGCGTATCGTGGCTGATGGTGTGAACAAGATGCATACCGACAAGACTTCTGCCATTGTCATCACTCACTACGAGCGTCTGCTCGATATGATTAAGCCAAGTGTGGTTCACGTTCTCTATAAGGGTAGAATCGTGAAGACTGCCGGTCCTGAACTTGCCAAGGAGATTGAGGCTCGTGGCTACGACTGGATCAAGGCTGAAGTAGATGAGAAATAATAAGGAGGATGGCTATGCTTTCAGAAAAACAATATTTAGACTTGTATCAGTCTTCTTCGAGAATAATCAAGAAGAACAGTGCTGAGATGCTCAATGCGGTGCGCGATGCTGCGTTTGAGGACTTCCGTCGCCTGGGCTTCCCTTCCCGAAAGGTAGAAAGATACAAGTACACAGATATGAGCGCCATCTTCGAGCCAGATTATGGCTTGAACTTGAACCGTCTGGAAATTCCGGTAGATCCATACGAAGCTTTCCGCTGCGATGTGCCTAATCTGAGCACTTCGCTCTACTTCGTGGTAAACGATGCTTTTTATAACAAAGCATTGCCTAAAGTAGAGCTTCCGGAGGGCGTAATCGTGGATTCTTTGAGCAAGATTGCTGCAGAAAGCCCTGAATTCATCGGGAAATACTACGCTAAGATTGCCAAAACCGACGAAGATGGCATCACCGCATTGAATACATTCCTGGCACAGGATGGCTTGCTGATTTATGTTCCAAAGAATGTAAAGGTAGAGCGAACTATTCAGGTCATCAATATTCTCCGTTCGGATGTTGATTTGATGGTAAACCGACGTGTACTCATCGTGATGGAACAGGGTGCTGAGGCTAAGTTCCTCTTCTGTGACCATGCAGCCGATGACAAGAACTTCCTCGCAACCCAGGTTATCGAGGCATTCGTAGGCGAGAATGCCAGTCTCGACCTCTATTGCCTGGAGGAGACTCATTACAAGAACCGCCGTGTAAGCAACGTGTATATTGAGCAGCAGGCTAACAGTCGTGTAAACCATAACGTCATCACCCTTCATAATGGTATCACCCGCAACCGACTCGACCTCGTGTTCAAGGGCGAGGGAGCCGAATGCTTCTGCAATGGTTGTGTGATTGCCGATAAGAACCAGGTGGTAGATAACAATACGCTCATTGATCATCAGGTGGGTCATTGTACCAGCAACGAACTTTATAAGTATGTGCTCGATGGTGAGGCACGTGGTGCTTTTGCCGGCAGAGTGCTGGTTCGTCATGGTGCCCAGAAGACCACTTCGCAGGAAACTAACCAGAACCTCTGTGCTACGAAGACTGCCCGCATGTTCACCCAGCCGATGCTGGAGATTTATGCCGACGATGTGAAGTGTGCACACGGTAGTACTGTAGGTCAGCTCAACGATGCCGCCCTGTTCTATATGCAGCAGCGTGGTGTGAGCCGTGAGGAGGCTAAGTTGCTCCTTCAGTTTGCATTTATCAACGAAGTCATCGACAAGATGGAGCTGGAGCCATTGCGCGATCGCCTGCATCATCTCGTAGAGAAGCGATTCCGTGGTGAACTCAATAAGTGCGAGGGTTGCAAGCTTTGCAAGTAGATAATATCCTTTTAAAGGAGCTAAGTTCTTAAAACTATGTATGATATCAATCAAGTAAGAGCAGATTTCCCGATTTTATCGAGAACGGTATATGATAAGCTATTGGTGTATTTGGATAATGCGGCAACTACACAGAAGCCATTGTGCGTACTCGATGCCATGCGCGACGAGTATCTCAATGTGAATGCCAATGTGCATCGTGGTGTGCACTATCTCTCTCAGCAGGCTACCGATCTTCATGAAGCAGCCCGTGAGACTGTGCGCAAGTTTATCAATGCGCCGAAGGTTGAGGAAATCATCTTCACCCGAGGTACTACAGAGAGTCTGAATCTTGTGGTTTCATCGTTCTGCGATGCATTTATGAGCGAGGGCGACGAGGTGATTATCTCTACCATGGAGCATCATTCCAATATCGTGCCTTGGCAGTTGCAGGCTGCCAAGAAGGGAATCGCCATCCGTGTGATTCCTATCAATGATAAAGGTGAGATTAACCTCGATGAATTCGCCAATTTATTTACCGAACGCACCAAAATCGTGAGCATAGCCCAAGTGAGCAACGTGCTCGGTACGGTGAATCCGGTAAAAAAGATGATTAAGATTGCCCATGAGCACGGTGTGCCTGTGATGGTGGATGGCGCTCAGAGTACTCCTCACTTTGCTGTGGATGTGCAGGACATGGATTGCGATTTCTTCGCTTTCAGCGGTCATAAAATCTATGGTCCTACCGGTATCGGTGTGCTTTATGGCAAGGAAGAATGGCTCGACAAGTTGCCTCCTTATCAGGGAGGTGGTGAAATGATAGAGAGCGTAAGTTTCGAGAAGACTACTTTCGAGAAGTTGCCATTCAAGTTTGAGGCTGGTACTCCTGATTATGTAGCTACCCATGGTCTGGCAAAGGCCATCGATTATGTCTCTGCACTCGGCATGGATAACATTGCCAAGCATGAGCAGGAATTGACCCGTTACTGCATGGAGCAGATGCGAACTATCGATGGAATCAGACTTTTTGGTGAGCAGGAGGGCAAAGATGCCGTTGTCAGCTTCTTGGTTGGTGATATTCATCACATGGACATGGGAACATTGCTCGATCGTCTGGGCATTGCTGTCCGTACCGGTCATCATTGTGCTCAGCCTTTGATGGACCGTTATGGCATTCTGGGAACTGTTCGTGCCAGCTTTGCCTTGTACAATACCAAGGAGGAGGTTGATGCGCTTGTAGCAGGCGTAAAACGCGTTTCTCAGATGTTCTAAAAGCTTTTATATATAATGATTCCCCATTTCTATGATGGAATTGGGGAATTATTGTTTTTATATTAAAATAAACAACCTAAAAACAAACAAATGAAAAGAATATTATTAAGTACTTTTCTGTTGATTTCCTTGAGCCTTTCAGCTCAGAATATTGATAGAAAACAAGTAGTAGAGAGGAATAATCCTCATGTGGTGACGATGGATTCGCTGAATTCCTTGTCTGTGGGTAATGGTGGCTTTGCCATGACTGTAGATGGAACTGGTCTTCAGTCATTCCCTAAGTCTTATTCCAAGGGCGTTCCTTTGGGTACGATGAGCGATTGGGGCTGGCATTCGTTTACCAATCCTGAGAATTATAAACAGGAAGAAAGTTGGCGTTATTATGATTATGGAAGAGGAAGAAAGGAGCCATACGCTACCCAGATAAAGGAAGATAAGAGAAAGAAGGCAGCAGGAGATTGGTATCGTGTCAATCCTCATCGTCTGCATTTGGGTACATTGGGACTTTCTCTGGGGGCTGATCCTAAGAATATACAGCAGGTAAACCAAATTTTGGACATGTGGGATGGAATGATTAAGAGCAGCTTTATTTATCATGGTCGTGCTTATCAGGTGGAGACCACTTGTCATCCTGAGCTGGATATGATTGCTACTCACGTCCAGTCCAAAGGTCCTATCGCATTTGATATCCGTTTTGCTTATCCTACAGGCGGTCATTGTGACGATGCTTGCGATTGGAATAAAGATCATCTTCATTCCACAATGCTTGTTTCACAAGATAAGAATTCTGCCGTATTGAAACGAACTATCGATGAAACCGTCTATTTCGTGATATTGAGATGGCAGGGTATAGCCAAACTCAAGCAGAAAGGCAAGAATTTCTATCAGCTGCAGTCAAAGTCTGCTGACTTGAAATTGACCTGTGAATATGCAGAGCAGTTATCTTCTGAGAGCAAGACTTTTGCTGAGGTTGCGGATGCAGCCAAGGCTTATTGGAATAGCTATTGGCAGAAGGGAGCAATGGTGGATTTCGGACAGTGTAAGGATCCTCGTGCTCAGGAGATGGAGCGCCGTGTAGTGTTGAGCCAATACCTGCTGGCTATTCAGGATGCAGGTGACACTCCTCCACAGGAAACCGGTCTTACTTATAATTCCTGGTTTGGCAAGTTCCATTTGGAGATGATTCTCTGGCATCAGGCACAATTTGCCTTGTGGGGACATCCTGAATTGTTGGAGCGTTCTTTATCCTGGTATTTCAAGGCAGAGCCGAATGCCCGCAAGATAGCCCAGCGACAGGGATTCAAGGGAGTAAGATGGATGAAGATGACCGATCCTGGTGCTGGTGAGGCTCCATCAAGTGTAGGAAGTTTCCTGATTTGGCAACAGCCACACCTCATTTATCTGGCAGAATTGCTTTATCGTGCCAATCCTTCGCCTGCCATCTTGCAGAAATATGCGAAACTGGTCGATGAAACAGCAGAATTTATGGGCGACTTTGCAGAATATGATAAGGAGAAAGACCGTTATATTCTTCGCGGTTGTATTGCTGCCCAGGAAACCTTACCTGCCGCTACAACCGTTAATCCTCCATTCGAGCTCAGTCAGTGGCATTGTGCCTTGAAGATTGCGCAGGAATGGCGTGAACGACTGGGTAAGGCTCGTGATGCTCATTGGGACGATATCATTGCCAAGATCTCTCCTCTTGCATCCAAGGACAGTTTATACCTTGCTGCAGAGACCGAGCCTGATACCTATACCAAGGTTCGCATGTTCAGTGATCATCCAGCCGTGATGGGTGCCATCGGTCTGTTCCCATATAATAGTAGAATGATTGATTTTGCCAAGATGAAGAAGACCGAGCAATGGATTTGGAAGAACTGGAAGTGGAATACTTCCTGGGGCTGGGATTATTCGATGATGGCAATGGGAGCTGCCCGCATGGGAGAACCTGAGAATGCAGTAGGTGCTTTACTGATGCACCAGCAGAAGAATACCTATTTGGTAAGCGGTCATAACTATCAGGATGCCCGTTTGCGCCTTTATCTTCCTGGCAATGGCGGTTTGTTGATGGCTGTAGCCATGATGTGTGCCGGCTGGGACGGCAGTATTCATCCTAATCCGGGATTCCCGCAGGATGGCAATTGGAATGTGAAATGGGAAGGCTTGAAGCCTTTGCTTTAATAATATGATGTATCATCAAGAATAAATAATATGTTGGAAAGTCATTATTATAAGGATATGATAGAGGCTGGCTGTGATGAGGCTGGCCGTGGATGCTTGGCGGGTAGCGTCTATGCTGCAGCCGTCATTCTTCCTCCTAATTATCAGAATGCCGATTTGAACGACAGTAAGAAGCTCACCGACAAGAAGCGCAAGGCGCTCCGTGAGCAGATAGAGCGTGATGCCGTAGCTTGGGCTGTGGGCATTGTTACGCCTGAAGAAATCGATAAAATCAATATTCTCAACGCCAGTTTCCTGGCTATGCACCGTGCCCTGGACCAGCTCAAGGTTCGTCCAGAGGCTGTCATCGTGGATGGTAACCGGTTTAAGCCTTATAAGGATTTGCCTTATACAACCATCGTAAAGGGAGACGGCAAGTATCTGGCAATTGCTGCGGCAAGCATCCTTGCCAAGACCTATCGTGATGATTACATGGATGCGCTGGCAGAAGAATATCCGCAGTACGACTGGAAAGGCAACAAGGGTTATCCTACCAAGAAACATCGTGCTGCCATCAGGGAATTTGGAGTCACTCCATATCATCGCATGAGTTACAATCTTTTAGGTACTGGCGAATTGAGTATAGATTTCAAGGATTAGAGGCTACAGATTTGGTCCTTTAAAACAAAGTCTGTTTTTTCTGTCGATTATTATAAACGAAAAGGAGGTAAATGCCGTCGATTGGTATTTACCTCCTTTTCGTTTTTTCTGACAGATACGGAGAATGTCTAATCTGTCTTTTATCATCAAGACGATATTAGAAGTCAAGAGTAATACCCTTTTCGTCAATCTTCTTGTATGTCTTGTCGTTGACAATTACATTCTTTGAATTCTTGGCATCGAAGGCGTGGTTCTTTGCACTAACCTTGATGTTTTCGAGCTTCACGCCATCTGTACGGTTGATGACGATGCCATATTCTGCATTGTTTACCTCCATATCCTTGATGTGGATATTGCTTACCGGCATCTCAGGGAGACCGTTGAAGTAAGCGGCACGACGGGCTGTGCGGCAGATGACATGGTTGATGTCGATATTGCGGAAGCAAGGAGTTGTCTCATCTACCTTGAACTTCTGTACCTTCTGACTCTTAGCCTCGTCGCCATCGTTGAGAACTTCAACGGCAGACTTGCCACCGTAATAGAGATCGAAGGTGATGACATCGGTCTGGATATCAAACATTGACATGTTGTCGATATAAATATTCTCTACTACGCCACCACGACCGCGTGTACTCTTGAAACGGAGCCCCACATCAGTACCGAGGAACTGGCAGTCGCTCACCTTAATATTCTTTACGCCACCGCTCATCTCGCTACCAACAACGAAACCGCCATGGCCCTTGAATACGGTACAGCCGTTTACGATGACATTCTCGCAAGGAATGCCGCGCTTTCTTCCGTCAGCATCCTTACCGCTCTTGATACAGATACCGTCATCGCCCACATCGAAAGTAGAATTGACGATGAGTGCATTCTTGCAGCTCTCCAGGTCAAGACCATCACCGTTCTGGGCGTATGAAGGGTTGCGGACCAATACATCTTCTATAAGAACGTTCTCGCACATCAGCGGATGAATGTTCCATGCTGGTGAATTCTGGAAGATAACACCGTTGAGCCAAACGTTCTTGCAGCTTACGAGACTGATCATTACAGGACGGAGGAAACGCTTGATCTCGTTCCACTCTTTTTCTGAAGTTGGAGTCTTAGGCACATTCATGTTGGCGCTGTTGTCAGCCTTCAATGCACCCTCTGTTGGGAACCAGTAGTCAGCTCTCTTGAAAGCACCGCCACGAGAAGTAATCTGCTTCCACTGTGCATCTGTAACCTTCTGCTTCTTCAAAGGGCGCCAGTATTCTCCGTTTCCGTCGATGCAGCCCTGACCGGTAATTGCCACGTTGGTAAGATTATGACCAGAGATAGGTGACTGGCAGCGGCGTGTATTCAAACCTTCGAATGATGTATCTACGAAAGGGTAGAGGGCATCGTCTGGTGAGAAAAGGATGACTGCACCTTTTTCGAGATGCAGGTTGATATTGCTCTTCAATACGATAGGACCTGTGAACCATACGCCTTGTGGCACAACGAGTTTACCGCCACCTTTCTGGGTGAGCGCATCGATAGCCTTGGCAAAGGCTGTGGTACAGAGAGAAGAACCGTCGCCAATAGCACCAAAGTCCTTGAGGTTTACCTCATTGGCTGGGAACTGTGGACGGGTCACCTTTTCCATCTGGAATGGCAGATTCTCATACAGAGCATCATACTTCTTGATGTCGGTTGCCTGGGCACTGAGTGCCAGCAAGCAAGCACAAACCATGCTAAAAATTTTCTTCATGACTGTAATTATGTTTTTGTTTGTTTTATAAATCATTGTTAGCTTCCGTCTGCAAATTTATGAATAATATCTGATTTCACCAAACGAAAGTATCAGATTATGCCTATAAAACATCGCAAACGTTTTCAGTAGGAAAAAGTCGCAATAGTCTTAGCTGGTTGTAAAAGGGGACGTTTCGCTTTCTGTCTTACTATGGCACAATATTGCCCCTAGGCGGGCATTTTTTTGCCATTGGCAGATAAGAAATAATACGTCGGGAGAAAGATTCCATCAGGTCTATCTCTGTCATTTACTAGGTGCATTCTGGCAGTAGGTTGAGTAGTTTTGCTTGCGAAAAAAGCTACTCTCGATTTTACTCTTCACTCTTCACCTTTTCGCCTGAAACCCCGATAAACACTGGGGTTGCGAGTGGTGAAGAGTTTCGCCAACCCTTCACCCACCCTTCACCACCCTTCACCTCAGCAGAATTTTGAACTGCTTAAAGGGAGGATTCTGTTACTCTGGGAATAGGAATAAGACTTCAACTAAGCCCCATGTAAATCTCAACTAGGCTCTACGTAACCTTCAATTAAGCCCCACGTAAACTTTATCTAAGGCTTAAACCAGTTTCAAATAAGGTTTAAATCGTCTTCAAAGAAGGCTTAAGCCAAGCTTAATAGAAGCTTAAAGCCACTCATAATAGAAGCCTTGGAGCAAGCCTTAATGGAAACCCAAAAGCAGAAAGGTGAAGGGTGGGTGAAGAGTGGTGAAGAGTTGATGAAACCCTTCACCGTTATAAGTGCCTTATATATAGTGCTTTATGTTATGTTGGTGAAGGGTGAAGGGTGTTTTTGAGATTGTTGGGAAATCTGTCGGAATGAAATAATCCTAACTTTTTGTGTTTTTTCCAGCTTTAGCAGATACTTTTTCATGAAAGCAGGGGATGGATAATGTATATAGCGAAAGAAGGTTGATAATCAAAAGACTATCAACCTTCTTGTTGTACCCAGACCCGGGATCGAACCGGGATGGATTGCTCCACTGGTGTTTGAGACCAGCGCGTCTACCGATTCCGCCATCTGGGCAAATAGCACTTGGCTTATTTGCGGTTGCAAAGGTACTAATAATTTTTGAACTGGCAAACTTTTTGAGAACTTTTTTTCGAAAAAAGTGCATTCTGCGTGCCAAAAGGCTAAAATATTGTTGTATTTGCCCCCTCCAATCTTAAATTAAGAGAAAAACTTTGGCGCATTCAAATATATTTTCTAATTTTACAGTTGGAAATTTAATTTAAAAACTGCAAACATATGAATCAAAATATGACGGTTAACGTAAATAACTACTATTGTGTGATACTTGCAGGAGGAAAAGGACGTAGACTTTGGCCTTGCAGCCGCAGTAACTATCCGAAGCAATTTATCGATTTCTTTGGAGTAGGACGTACTCAGTTGCAGCAAACCTACGACCGAATGGCAAAGATTGTTCCTGCTGATCATATATATATCAATACGAACGAGGAATTCGTACATTTGATTAAGGAGCAGTTGCCAGAAGTTTCTATGGATAACATTTTGGCAGAGCCTATTCATCGTAATACGGCTCCGAGCATGGCATGGGCCAATCATCGCATTTCCATGATAAATCCCAATGCCTGTGTGATTACCACTCCTTCAGACCAGGCTATCTTCAACGAGGAAGCTTTCCGGGAAAATGTGCTGAAAGGCTTGGCTTTTGTAGCAGAGAACGACCGGTTCCTTACCATGGGAGTGAAGCCAACCCGTCCTGAACCGGGTTATGGATATATTCAGATGGGCGATGTCTTTTGTGACAATATGTATCAGGTTCAATCCTTTACGGAGAAACCGGAGCGTGATTTTGCCAAGATATTCGTTGAGAGTGGGGAGTTTTATTGGAATACTGGTCTCTTCCTGAGCAATGTAAAGCATCTGAGAGAGTGTTTCTGTAAGATTCTGCCTCCTGTGCTCCGTGATTACGACAAGCAGTATCCGGAGTTTAGCATCGAGACGGAGAATGCCTATATGAAGGAGAGTTTTTCTTCTTATCCTAATATCTCTGTGGATTTTGGAATCCTTGAGAAGCCTTCGGATGTATGCGTGATGAAGTGTGATTTCGGATGGGCTGACCTGGGAACATGGCACAGTATCTATGAGGCGATGCAGAAGAGCGATGACGATAACGTGGTGATAGACAGCGATGTGATGATGGAGAACTGCCACAACAATGTGATTAAGTTGCCAAAGGGCAAGCTTGCCGTATTGAACGGGCTTGATGGTTTTATCGTTGCCGAGAAAGACAATGTGCTGCTCGTCTGCAGGAAGGAGGATTCTTCCGCATTGGTTCGCAAATATGTGAACGAGGTGCAGATGAAGCGAGGTGAAGACTTTATTTAATGGGCGATTTAGTCAAATAAATATAATATGTATGAAAAATGAGCTGCAACCCTCTGCAGCTCATTTTTTACTTTATAAGCGGATGTGTGGTTTACACACATTCTACAATTTCTGGAATTCAGTATAAATCTTATCAGCGATTTCCTTGAACTCTTCCTCAGAGAGCTTGAGGTGCTCCTTGCGGAAATTGACATCAGCTTCGCTGTTCATTGGGATGAGGTGGATATGGGCATGAGGAACCTCCAGACCCAAAACAACCTGCGCCACTTTCTTGCATGGGAAGGCTGCCTTGATAGCCTTGGCTACCTTCTTGGCGAAAACCTCAAACTCAGCCAGGTCTTCGTCTTCCATATCGAAGATGTAATCAACCTCCTTACGGGGAATCACCAAGGTATGACCTTTGCCGATAGGGCTAATGTCGAGGAAAGCATAAAACTTGTCGCTTTCTGCACACTTGTAGCTAGGAATCTCTCCTGCTGCAATCTTTGAAAAAATGCTTGCCATAATCGCTAATCAATTTATAATTAATAATTTATAATTTACAATTCATATTATCTTATTCTCTTTTTGATGTCGTTGCATCGGCTACTTTCATTTTCTGTAGAGTATATCGGGTAGGCTTACATATAACATAAAAGGAACCGTCATACGGGCATTGCTGCCGATATGATAGTTCCTTTTATTCCGTTTTATTCAAATGAAATCTTGTCGATGCGAAGGTTGATGGTGCCGCGAGGAATCTTGATTTCTGCAATCTCACCTACCTTCTTGTTGAGCAATCCCTGTGCGATAGGAGTCTTGATGGAAATCTTGCCTTCCTTCAAGTTTGCCTCGCTCTCGCTCACGATGGTATAGGTCATCTTTGCCTTGTTAGCCATGTTGGTCATCTCTACCTTCGACATGATCTGCACGCTGTCGGTGCTGAGCTGCTTGGTATCGATAATCTTGGCCTCGGCAATGGTGAGCTTCAGGCGATTGATCTTATCTTCCAGATGAGCCTGTGCCTCTTTAGCGGCATCATACTCAGAATTCTCACTTAAATCACCCTTGTCGCGGGCTTCAGCAATTGCGGCTGATGCCTTAGGGCGCTCTACAGATACGAGCTGTTTCAGCTCAGCTACGAGATTGTCGTAGCCTTCTTGTGACATGTAAGCCATAATTTTTCTTGTTGTTTAATGTTATTAATAATATGTTCTTAGAGGCATAAAAAATAAAGAATTCCAGTGCCAGTGGAGCACCGGAATCCTATACTTATATGTGTCTCTTTCTTATCCTTATGTTTATAATTCGATTGCAAAGATAGGACTTTATTTCCGTATCACCAAACTTTTTGGATGAAATTTTAAAAATAACCTCCTTTTTCCTTCACATACTCCATTAATTCGCTAAAAATCTGATTATTGCGTAATATCTCCGGGTTGCCAGTCATAATCATCTGCTTCCTGGCTCGGGTGATGGCTACGTTCAGCTTGCGGTCGATGATGGCACCGTCTTCTACGAAACTGTTGCCGGCAAGAAAGTCGAGCTGCCAGATGTTCTGGATGGTGAAACTGTAGATGATGACATCTCGCTGGCTGCCCTGATAGCGTTCCACGGTATCGATGCTGATCTTCTCCAGTTCCGGGATGCCGAGTTTTTCGATGCCCTTGCGTACCATGGCTATCTGGTTGCGATAAGGTACGATGACGCCTACGGTCTTCTGCGGGTCGAACTGTGCGCCATAGAAACGGTGGATGCGACGGAGCATGTCTACCACGATTTCTGCTTCGTTGGCATTGATCTTGTCGGATACATTCGGTTCTTTGCAGAACTGAGATGGGAGGAAGATCATGCGATGTTCCTTCAGGAGGTCATCGAGCGCATCTTCTGATGGGAGGGTATAGGACAGTTCCTCTTCCAACTGGTGTGGACAAGGTACGGGTTCCAGTTTCTCCCGGCGGTAGAACATCCGGTTCGGAAACTCGGCTATCTCCGGGTGCATTCTTCCCTGACGGCGAAGTATGCCGATAAAGTCCGTGCGTTCCTCGTGGTCTTCCCAATGAATCAGGCGCTCGAAGAGGGAACTGCGGCAGTTGGTGAGGCAGATGTCCTGTAAGAGACTCATGTCTACAACTCCATTCTTCTGGCTGTCATGGATGGTAGGAATCGCAGAATCCTTCTCGCTCTGCTGCACTACGGCAGGCAACTGCTTATAGTCGCCGATGAGGATAAACTTATCCACGGCAGACAGGAGCCCGATGAGATTTGGCTCCAATATCTGGCTCGACTCGTCGATGATGGCAAGCTTGAAGTGCTTCAGGGTGAAGATGAACGGCTTGGAAGTCATCATCGAAGTAGTTCCTACGATTACGCGCGTACCTATTATATATTGTTTGATGGCTTCGAGCTTCGGACAGTCGCTGATAGCCTTCTCTATCAGATAAGGGCGGAACCGTTCATCGCAGGAGTATTCGCTGCCCAGACGCAGGAATGGGATGCCGGAATCTACCAGCATCTCGCAGATTTCATCTACGGCTCGGTTGGTATACGACATCAGGAGTATGGAGGAAGCGGGTTGCTGAGCTGTCTTGCCTCCGGTGGCGATGCTTTCTGCTGTAGGCATTCCCGTTCCGTCGTTCAATGCTTCTTCTACCATAAACTTCAGGGCACGACTGGTTTTTCCTGTTCCCGGAGGCCCTACGAGCAGAAAGTAATCCTGCGCCTGTTTGGCACGGAGGATGATATCGTCCAAGACATTGTCGTAATGTTTGGTCAATGCCAGCGAAGTATCTCTTTGCGGAGCACGTTGTCCCAACAGCAGGTTGCGTTTCTCCTTTGGAGCACAGATAAACTGGTGCAGGTTGCGGATGCTTCCACCGGTCGATGCATCGCTCGTTCCGTGTTCGATGGCGTATGGCAGGTTCGTTTCGAAGATATCGGCGTTTTGCTGTCCGTCAGTGAGATGCACTACTATCTCATGGCTGTGAATCTCCTGCAATACACCTTTATATAATATAGCCTTTCTCACGTCGGGTTCTTCCTTCAGCTTGTAGGTATAGAGATACACCATGTCGCCGATGCGGAAGTTGGGCAGGAAGTCCTTTCCCTGGTCGGGCACACTGAGGGTGATGGTATCAAATCCACTTCCTGCGCTGCTCTGTTCCTTTCGGATGATGTGCAGGTCGGTATAGATATTGCCGGCATCCTTCTTCTCGGTGAGCGGCATGGTCCAGAGGTCAGAACTCGATGTGTTCGTTCCTTCCTGTGCGCCCACCTTGCTGATCATCTGTTCCCGTAAGACAAAGGTCATCATGCGGCAGAAGTAGGCTTCCTCCAGTGGAGAAAGGTCGTGGAGCGGGTTGGTGATGGCTTCTATCTGTGGTTTCAGATACTTGTTGTAGAAGAAATCCTGGGTACCTGCCACATTCAAAACTTCGGGGGTAAATTCATTCAGTGTATGCTCGAATCCCTCCTTGGCTATCTCGAAGGAGGCGGCAACGAGCTGGTTGCGGTATTCGATGGCCTCCTTGAAGAGCTTTTGGTAGTAAGCTACCACCATCAATCCGTCTTGCGGCTGATACTTGGAGTAGAGCAGTCGGATATTCACGCGGTCGTTGCTCAGCTTGAAGTTGTGCTGTAACACGCCATAGTAGAGCAGGAGCTGTACATAGTGAGGCTCCAGCTGATAACTGTGATAAGCGGGATCTACCTGATGGGTTTCGATATTCATGTTGCGTCCTGATTTCTGTTCCACCAGCAGCTTGCAGTCGGTGGTCATCAGGTCTACACGTCCCTGTATGCCCAGAGCTTCGCATACGAACGAAGGCTCCAGGATGGCTTTCTTCCTGTCGTAAAGACTTTCGCCTCGGAATGCTGACATCTTTGCCTGCGATGCGGTACGCGGAAAGAGAATATCCACTACCTGCTGCAGATTGAATGCCTGCAGGCTGGCATCGGTATAAAACTTCTTGGCGTCAAACCAGGGACAGGTACAGAACTCCAGGGCTTTCTCCCGGAAGTTGCTCTTCACGGTTTCGTTCACCTGATACTTGCCGTGTGAGTTGATGATGTCGTCGAGCGCAGCACCGGCAAAGTTACCGAGCAGGGTTGCCTGGGTGTTGGCACGGGGCTTCATCAGGTTTAATAGATAAAGCAGAGGATGGTGACCGAAAGCCGTGAAACAGGTAGCAATACTACTGATATCTACCAGATAATCGGGCTCTACAACGATGAGTCGGGGGGTGATGATGGGCTGCTTCACCTGACAGTCGAGCAGATTGAGCTGCATTCCTTCCTTCAGCAGGTCCCAAAGATAGGTATGGTCGATATGGTTTTCTTCGTCTTTCAACCGCACGAGATACTCTTCTTCATCGGCATCCTGATCGATGTCTACACGGATAAAGTCGCTGTCCCAGTTCTTTACAATGCAGCGGATGCGCCGGTTGTTGATTTCCAGTCCCTTCTGGAAGGGACGGTTGATATGCGGGATGAGTACATTGACTTCATGCGGTATTCTCTCTTCAAACACGGCAGAGATGAAGAGGGTGAGGGCACGGGCATCATATTTCAGGTCTTCGCCCGAAAGAGGTTCCTGCGAATTGCTGTGTCGGCGCATGGTCTGGATGGCAATCTTGTCTGCCACCTTGATGCCACGGGCCTTACAGAGATAATCCACTTGGGAAAAAAGGTTACCGAAAGCCTGTTTGGTATCCTTCACTCCTTCGTGGCAACAGAGGATGAGCGTATCGTGCATCATCTTGTTGCGAGTCTTCGGTTCCAGGTCGGGGAGCGTCAGGAGTTCCCTTACCCGCTGGAAAAGTTCTGTGGCACTGATATTGTTCTGATTCATGAATTGTTGCTTAATCTTGAGAGATGTTTACCTCATCTCTTTCCTCGAAAATGCGATTATTGGCTGCTTTTATTCCCATTATGGTAAAATATTGTATTCTCTCTTCAGCCAAAGCTCGAAGACAGGATCGACGAATGAGAAATCTTGAAGATGTTTCTCAACGAGATCTTTCTCTACTAATACTTTCTTGTTACGTGTGATGCTCTGTGGCTGCCCCAGACCATACGTCTCTACAACATCCTTGGCATTGAAGTGCTTTTCGCCAGAAGCGATGGCTTTCAACATGCCGATTTGGGTGGGAGTGAGCTCGTCCATCTCTGTCAAGAACAAATCTTCGTTGGTGTCCAAAACCAGTTGGAGCTGGTTGTCGAGGAGTTTTTGCGTCACCTCTTTGTCTGTGTGTGACCATAGGAAGAAGCAATATTGCTGTACGTACCAAGAGTTATACTTCACTCTTTCGCATAGACATTCTGCTTGGCTCTCAGAGATAGTTTTTCCTGTCTTCTTAAAATTGCTCATGATATATGGTATCCAATATTCCTTGGCTATTCTCTTCAGGTTCATCAGTTGTCCGAACTTAAAGAAAGGACTGTTCGCCTTGTTGAAAATATCTTTCATCATGTGCATCTTGCTGCCGTAGAGACAATAGGTGGTATGGTGCTGCAACTGCCATTCAGCCCTCAGCATAGCTTCAAGGTTCTTCCATTTTGGCAGGTTGGCGAGTTGCTGAAACTCATCGATGCAGACGATAATCTTGATGCCTTTAGCCTCGGCTATCCTTTCGGGGAGTTGCAGAATGTTTTCAGGACTTTCCTTTACAGGATTCACCTTTAGGTTGACCTCTACGCTATTCATTGGGTCGGAAGCTATCGTGATGCTTGGGGTAAAACGATTGATAAATTTCACCAAGTCAGATAATTTCTGTTCCAATGTGGAAGAAACTCCTTGTATCACGATGGAGGCAAATTTGTTGTAGAATTCTTCCTCTGTATGAATCTTGGAGGCATCCATGAAGCAAACCTTTGTCTTGGATTCTTCCTGCATTAATTCTTCCATAGAGGTTCTGACAAGCGAAGATTTTCCCCATCTTCTTGGAGATACCAAGATGACGTTGATGCCGTGGCGAAGGAAATTTTTCAGTTCCCTTCGGTCTTCTACTCTGTCGATAAGACTCTCTTTCTCAGCGAGTCTTCCATAAATAAAGGGTATATCCATAGTCAATTTTTTATAAGTGATGGCGCAAAGTTACAAAAATTATAAATACTCTTATAATAAATGTATTTATAATTATGGATAATTAACGAGGTGATGGAAAAAGAAGTATTCGCGAATTCAACAAGCAAGTGCAAAATTACGAAATGTTTTTATAAAAGCACTCCTTTGGTGTTGAGAAATTCAATTTCTTTCTTGGTCTCTCATTAATTTTTGCCGTAAACTTTGTTATTTTCTGCTGACTGAAGTTTGAAAACGCAGCAGAC